>NZ_CAXSWZ010000016.1:0-81252 GCF_964241245.1 Allofournierella massiliensis | reverse complement strand
AAAAAGTCTCTTCCGATCCTGCTTTTCACAAAAAGTGGGGGCTGTTGCTCAACTTCCGTTTTGCAACAGCCCCTTTTGCTTTAAGAACAATGATCTTTCAGCGAATCGTCCCTCCGCGGGATATTTTGTTTGGAAAAGATTTGTTTCAATGGGGGTCAGGCCTGACAGCCGCAAGCATCCAGAAACTCCTCTACGGTCAGGAAAACTCCGTCATAACCCAATCGAGTGCAGAGCTGTGTGACGTGGGGAGGATCCAGGCGGGCGGCTTGAAGAGCGGCACTGTCGGCAAACACTTGCCGAGGCGAACCGTCGGCGACCACCTGACCTTGCGCCATAACCACCACTCGGTCAAAGCACTCTGCCACGAAGTCCATGTCGTGCAGGATGGCGAGAACCAGCTTGCCCTGGGCAGACAAGGTGCGAACAATATCTGCAATGCGTCGGCGTCCCATCATATCCTGCGCGATGGTAGGCTCGTCCAGAATCAGCACATCCGGATCCATGGCCAGCACAGAGGCGATGGCTACCATTTTGCGCTCGCTCAGTTCCAAGTCATAGGGGTTGCTGTTTTCCTGATTGGACAGGCCGGTCAACGCCAGCGCCGCACGGGATTTTTCCCGGGCCTGTTCTTCGATCATGCCGATGTTCAGCGGCCCGAACATCACCTCGTCCAGTACGTTGTATCGGAAAATCTGGTCATCCGGGTTCTGGAATACATAGCCCACCTGAGCAGCCAGCGCGGCCACCGTTTTATGGGAAATATCCTCACCCCGGAACCAGATGCTGGGGCCGGTGGGCCGCAGCAGTCCCTTCAACAGCTTGACCAGTGTGGTTTTGCCGGCTCCGTTCTGGCCGATGATGGCGGTGGGGCGGGCATCCAGCTGCAGATTGATGCCGTGCAGCACTGGTGTGCCGGGACGATAGGAAAATTCCAGGTTGCGGATTTCGAACAGCTCCGGGCGTTCCTCCTGCTGAGCAGAGACCGGTGGAAGCGCACTGGTGCAACGCAGCTGATTGGCGGCCTCCTCCACCGTTACCGGGTAGCTGCCATCCGGAAGGGTGGTGCCCAATGCCCGGCAGATCCGGGTAAAGACCGGTGCCTGCACGCCCAGCTGCTCCAGATCCGGGCGGGAAAATACCTTTTGCGGGGTGTCGAAGGCAATCTGATGGCCCTGATGCAGCAGCAGAATACGGTCGCAGTAGGCGGCGATTATTTCAATCTTCTGCTCGATCATCAGAATTGTAATACCACTGTGAGCCAGCTTGTCCACAGTGCGGAATACCTCTTCGCTGCCCTGAGGATCCAACTGGGAAGTGGGTTCGTCCAGCACGATAATGTCCGGCTCCATCACCAGAATGCTGGCGATTGCCACACGCTGCATCTGACCTCCCGACAAGTCAAAGGGATTGCGATCCCGGAACTGCCAGATGTCCAGCAGCTTCAGGGCATTTTCGGTGCGGCGGTGCATTTCGGCCCGGGGAACGCCCAGGTTCTGCATGCCGAAGGCCACTTCCTCATAGACGTTGTCCTTGGCGCCAGACAGCTGGTTGAAGGGGTTTTGGAACACCAGACCCACCTTACAGCAAAGCTCGGAAATGGGGGTGCTTTCGGCGGGCAGGCCGTCGATCAGCACCCGACCACCGTAGGCGCCGTTATAGAACTGGGGAACCAGACCGATCAGCGCCTGGCTCAACGTGCTTTTTCCGGCTCCATTCGCTCCCACGATACCAATGAATTCGCCTTTTTCCACCGTGAAGGTCAGACCGTCCAGTGCCAGCGCGTCGGCATGGGGATAACGGTATTTAAGATTTTCCACAGCAATCACAGGCATTGGGCGATCCTCCATCCTGCCGCCAGCACAATCAGGGCCAGCAAAGCGATTGTAATCGGCTTGTCGCCACGGTGAGGGGTACGATCAGCCAGGTAAGTCTTTTTCTGTTTGGCCGCAAAGCCGCGTACCTCCAGCGCCACCGCCCGCTCACGGGTGTTGATCAGGGCGCTCATGACCACCGGCGAAATCAGCGGCAGAAATGCTTTGGCACGGGTGAGCAGGTTGCCCTCGGTTTCCATACCGCGGCTGCGCTGGGCGTCAGTGATGGTGCTCATGGTGCCCATCATCTGGGGCACAATCTGGAATACCGAAATGATGATGTAGCCAATCCGGCGGGAAAAGCCTCGCTTTTCCAGTTCCTCCACCAGCTCAGAAGGCTTGGTGGACAGCACCAGTATCGCAAACGAGAACAGCATATTTAATACATTGCAGCCGATGCGAAGAGCGTAAAGCAATCCTTCCTGATAAAAACGCAGTGGCCCAATCTGGAACAGGGGCGTCTGATTGTTCTGGTTGAACAGGCCGTGAATCAGGAAAATGGTGATAAGAATGGTGAAGGAAAACGCCACCAGCGGTGTTACCCGCCGCAGCAGATGCCCGCTGGCCAGCACAGCCAGACTGAGGGCGATAAAGGCTGCGAACAGCCATAATGTACCGCCGATTAAAGGCACACTGATGGCGGTGACGATGTAGGCCAGCTTGGTGAACGGATGAACCCGGCACAACCAGCTGCCATTATCCACATAAAGACTGATACTTTTCATGGTTTAGTCCAGGCGCTCCACTTTTGCATTGGCGTCGTACAGGGCGGTCAGCTTTTTGGGCAGGCCCTTCAGAACAAAGAATACAACGATCAGGGTAATGATCTTGTCCGGCACATCCACAACGATCTCGTCCAGCAGCGAACCCAGCAGAACCGGCATGCCGGCGGCCTGCGTAGCAGCAAAGACCATATCGCCCCAGACGTTGCCGGTGGTGCCGCCCCAGAAGATTACGTTCAGCGGGGTGGAGATGAGCACCGCCACAAGGCCGGCCACTACGGCGGTGAGCAGCGCCTTGGGGAAGGATTTCATGAAGCCCAGCCGGGCCATGATGCCGGCTGCCACACCGATGCCCAGACTGGTCAGTGCGTAGATCAGGGTGATGTTGTCGCCGGCAGTGAAGCCGTAGATCAGGTTATTGGCCGCACCGCAGATGGCGCCGATGACCGGGCCGCCCAGACAGCCACCGATGCAGGTGCCGATGGAGTCCAGCCACAGAGGAAGTTTGAGCAGGCTGGCAAACATTTTGCCCAAATAATTGATGCCGATACATGCAGGGATCAGAACGATGGTTGCCGCATTGAATTTGGTTTTGAAAAGATTCATAATTGATGCCTCCTTTATTGTTGTGCCGGGGAATCCGGCATGCGTTACCGGTTCAGCAAAACCAGCGCTTCCAGCGCGGTCAGAATTTCGCGATGTTCACCGGCGGCGGTAGCCTCTGCGCCGCTCTGGTAAAGGCCCACGCTCTCGGCTACGTCCTTGTGAAAACCGGCCACCACATTCAGAATGGAGCCGCACTGTACGCCGCGCAACCTGCCCACCACAAACAGGGATGCCGTCTCCATATCCGAGGCAATGACTCCACGGCAGGACCATTCCTCGTAAAGCGAGGGATTGTTGTCTCCGTACAGGCAGTCATGGCTGCGGGCCAGACCGACCATGTGGGAAGCGCTCAGTGCCGTGGCCGCACGCTGGCAGGCGGTCAGAACCTCGAGATCTGCCACCGCGGGGTAGGAAAGCGGGGCATAGCCCGCCGAGGTGCCGTCGTCCCGAACGGCAGCCTGCACAAGAACAAGATCCCCAAGATTTAATTGATCCGTCAATGCTCCGCAGCTGCCGATGCGGAGCATTCGCTGCACACCGATGCGTGCCAGCTCCTCCACGGCGATGGCGGTGGAAGGGCCGCCCATCCCGGTGGACATCACCAGCACGGGAACACCGTGATACAGCCCCCGCACACTTTTGTATTCCCGGTTGAAGGCCAGTGCTTCGGGCTGCTCCAGGCAGGCAGCTACCCGATCCACACGATCCGGGTCACCGGGCAGGATGACGTTCGGAATTCCCAGATTGTCGGGAAGCTGGATATGCGGCATGGTTACATTCATATTGCAACACTTCCTTTCATTGCGTGGGGTAAAAATTCCCATTATTCAAAATGTCGCTTTACCATAATAAAGGTAGCACTTCCGTCAATGAAAGTCAAACCTTGAAAGAGATTTTTTTACAGTTTATACTAAATTTGATGAACTATTTTGTCAAGGAGGTTTTGATATGACGTGTCATCAGCCAAACGAAGATCTATTGCTTGTGATCGATATGCAGAATGTATACACCGATGGTCAGCCCTGGGCCTGCTGCGGGATAGAGCAGGCAGCAGATGCCATTCGGCGGCTGCTGGATACACAGGTGTGCGGCCAGGTGATGTTTACCCGATTCCTTCCGCCGGAAAATCCGGTGGGGGTGTGGGCGGAATACAATCAGGTTAACGCCGCTATCAACGCGGACCCTTTCGCCAATGCGATGATGCCGGAGTTTGACCCGTATCTGGAGCGTTATCCCTTGCTTGATAAATCGGTTTATTCGTCTTTTGCTATCCCGGAGGTAAAGCAGGCGGCGCAGCGTGCCCGGCAGGTAGTGGTAACCGGTGTGGTGGCAGAATGTTGTGTGCTGGCCACAGCTCTGGCGGGAATCGATCTGGGGCATCGGATTGTTTATCTGACTGACGCGGTGGCCGGGTTAAGCACCGAATCCCAGGCGCAGGCACAGGCAGTGCTGTCTTATCTGGCGCCGCTGCACACCCGGATAATGACTACCGAAGAGTATATGCGGGAAAACGGACGGTGACGGGTTACAGGCCGGGTTAATCTGTGCGTTTGCCCGAAAGGGAAAGCGAATGAAAAAGAACAAAGAGCACCGGGTCACAGGCTGTTCCGGTGCTCTTTGTGTCAACGTTGGAAAAATCCTGAGGATGCTTTGTGATTACAAGCATGTGGAAATCATTGAGGGACATGCAATGCCAGACCACATTCATATGCTCGTATCGCTTCCGCCGAAATTGGCGGTATCACAAATTATGGGATATCTCAAAGAGAAGAGTAGTCTGATGATTTTTGATTGCCATGCTAGTTTAAAATACGGGGATCGGCATTTTTGGGCGCAAGAGGATGTTTTGTGAATACGGTAAGGCGGAAACGAATACATCAAACGGCAACTGGAAACAGACCAGATAGTAGATCAGATGAGTTTGAAGGAATTCATAGACCCGTTTACGGGTAGCAAGAATACCAAGGCATAAAAAAGCCCCTTAAGGGGCCCGCCATGAGTCAGCAATGCAGTTGGCCGACCCATTCGTGGCCCCTTGAGGGGTATTGTCCGTATCGTGTCCTTCTAGGGCTTACTCAAGCCCCCGGCTTTACTGGGGAAGCGACAGATTGTAAGTCGAAAATCCCGGCCATATCCTGAAACGGGAGACCGGTTACAAGTCTGAAGGGGGTTCGAAAGTCACATTTTCCAGACGAAGAAAAATCATGCCATATTCCTCCAGGGAGCGGTCTGCCTGCAGTTCTCCAACAACAGTTACCTCCGAACCGAAATCCGGATAATCCTGTGGATAGACCGCATCTTCCGGCATGATGATTTCAAACCCCTGCGCACAGCATGCGGTAGCATCCTGTACGAGCACAGCGCAGGAGATCTGCTCTGTTTCCGGGTCCTGATTGGTCGTAAAAATGCCGTCCATTCGGATGGTCTTACCGATATACTCCTCCGGTGATACCGACATGTTGAAGACCTCGGAATAGACCATGATACTGCTGAGTGTGGTTAGATCGATATCCGGTTCCCCATCGGAGGATTCAGCCGAAGCTGCGGATGTATCCCCGGCGGATTCTTCCGGGGTGGTGGCGGAGCTGCTGGAGCCATCCGGTTCGGAAGAAGGGATACTTTCTGCCTGAGAACCTTCATCTGTCCCGGCAGAAGAGGAGGACGCTGTGCCGGATTGAATGGAACTGCTGCTTTCGCCACAGGCTGTGCATGTCAGAAGAAGAGCGGCAGCCAATAAAAGAATTGCTTTTTTCATGGAATGTTACCTCCTGACGGCCCAGCCCAGAAGCGAGCACAGGCCAAAAAGAAGAATTTCTACGGCAACGATGGTAGAGCCTACGGGGGTTCCCGCCAGAATCGCAATGAGGATACCGGCTGCGGCACAGAATACGGCAAGGAGTGCAGCGCAAAGCGTGACCGAGCGGAAGCTGCGGAACAGACGCATGGCAGACATGGCGGGGAAGGTGACCAGGGCGGAGATCAACAGCGAACCCACCAGATTCATAGCCATCACGATCACCACTGCGGTCACAACAGCCAGAAGCAGATTGTAGCCCTTTGCTCGAATGCCGGTGGCGGCGGCAAAGCTCTCGTCAAAGGTGACGGAAAAGATCTTGTGGTAGAAAAAGAAATACAGGAACACGACCACTGCCGACAGAACCACGCACAGCCACACCTCGGTTTTGGTAAGGGTGAGGATAGAGGTGGAGCCGAAAAGGGTGCTGCAAACATCTCCGCTCAGATTGGAGGAGGTGGAAAATACATTCATCAGCAGATAGCCTATGGCCAGCGCGCCCACAGAGAGCATGGCGATGGCAGCATCTCCCTTGATTTTGGTGTTTTGACCGGCACACAGCAGCAAAATAGCACACAGGACAGTGATGCCCAGAACAAGGGGCATGTCATTGCTGAGATTCAGAACAGATGCGATCGCCATGGCACCAAAGGCCACATGAGACAGTCCGTCGCCAATAAAGGAGAAACGCTTGAGCACAAGTGTAACGCCCAGCAGGGAGGCACACAGGGCCACCAGAACACCTACTACAAGGGCATATTGAACAAAGGGGTAAGCCCAGTACTGGGCCAGCTTTTCAATCATCATGTCCATGCAGACTGCCTCCTTTCAGCTCCCGATCCCGGTAGCCGGGATTGGCTTGGATAAACTCCTCTCGTGTTCCGAAAAAGACCTGTTCGCCCAGAAAGAGAATGTGACTGGCATAACGAAGCGCGGCGCTCGTATCGTGGGAGATCATAAGGATGGTCATGCCATCCTCCTTGTTCAGCCGGGCAATCACCTGATACAGCTCCCGGCTTGCTGTGGGGTCCAGACCGGTAACAGGCTCATCCAGCAAAAGCATCTTCCGGGCAGCGCACAGGGCTCGTGCCAGCAATACCCGCTGCTGCTGCCCGCCGGACAGTTCCCGGTAACAGCGTCCGGAAAGGTGTGCCATATCCATGCGTGTAAGAGATTGACGGGCCAGTTCCTTTTCCGCCCGGGTATAAAAAGGGCGCAGACCGCACCGTCCCTGGCACCCGGAGAGCGCAACCTCCCAGACTGTAGCGGGGAAGTCCCGCTGTGTCTGCGTCTGCTGAGGAAGGTATCCGATTTCATTGGCGCGCACTCCATCGCCAAAGGTTACAGAGCCCTCCAAAGGTGCCAGCAGTCCCAGAATGGTTTTCATCAGGGTGGATTTTCCGGCGCCGTTTTCTCCCAGAATGCAGAGATAGTCTCCGGCGTGGACAGTGAAGCTAAGATCCCGCATCAGAGCGGAATGATAGCCCAGAGCCAGGCCCTGGCAATTGATCTGAATCATAAACGTTCCTCTCAGGCCAGTGCGGTTTTTAAGGCCTCAAGATTCTGCTCCATGATGGACAGATAACTCGCGCCTGCGGCCACATCGTCGGCGGTAACAGACTGCATGGAGTTGAGAACAAGGATCTGCTGATTTTTGGCAGTGGTGTTGTCCACCACGGTGCGGGCGATGTTGTGGGTGGCGGTTTCGGTGGTCAGCACACAGGGGAGCGACAGCGCATCCACTTTTTCGGCCAGAAACGCAACAGTCTCAAAGCTGGCTTCCGTTTCCGCCGAGCAGCCGGAAAATGCCGCATAGTAAGAAAGGCCGTAATCATCCATCAGATAGCGGAAGGGGAAGCGGTCCGCAAAGAGCAGGGTATGGTTGGAAGCGGAATCCACAACCGCCTGATACTGCCCGTCCAGTTCGGTCAGCTTTTGGATATAGGCGCTGGCATTTTCCGCATAAGCATCGCGATGGTCAGGGTCGATTTGCCCCAGCGTGTCGGCGATGGCATTGCACAGAATAACAGCGTGCTTCAAAGACAGCCAGATGTGTTCGTCGTCATGCGCATGGGTACACTCTTCAGAATGCTCGTGCTCATCATGCTCATCTGTGTGCTCATCATGGGGTTCATCCTCGTGGGAATGAAGGTGCGCGGTTTCCTGCATCCCTTCCACGGTCTCCTCGGCTTTTACCTGATCGCTCAGCAGGTCCATCAGATTTACAGCCACCAGGTCGGGGTCTGTGGCGTGAGACAATGCATCCTCCACCCAGGCGTCCGATTCACCGCCGGTATAGATGAACAGATCGCATCCGGAGATGGTGACCATATCGTCGGCCGTGGGCTGAAAGCTGTGAAGGTCAACACCATTATCCAAGAGCATGGTCAGCTCCACATGGTCGGCTTGATCGCCCAGGATCTGCCGTACCCAATCGTATTCCGGGAAAATGGTGGTGACGATTCGCAGCTTTTTGCCGTCATTTTCAGGTGCGGCTGCAGGGTGACAACCGGTCAGAAAACCGGCTGCTATGACAAGAGAAAGAAGGATGGAAATGATTCGATTCATGAAAAGAAAACCTCCGAATTCAAACAAAAAACGAAAAAAGGGCGCAAAAATACAAGGGGTCCGGCAGTGCCGGGCACACCTGCTTAAAATGGGCAGACGGATCCCCCTTGTGGTTCGTTTTTGTTTAATTCAGCAGTTTTACTTTTTGGGAAACCAGAGAAGATGCAACGGATACATACGGACGACGCAGAATCAGCAGCAGAGCAAAGAAGCACAGCACACCAAAGCCTGCGGGTTTTGCGCAGGCGCTGGAAAGCTGAGATAAAAGGGTCTGGCAGGTCTGGATCTGGTGGCAGATGGCGCAATGCTCTCTGCTGCAATCGTGGTTTGTTTCCAGAGCAATGAAAAAGACGGAGAAGAGCAGGGCAGCTGCCACAAGCACAGTGGCGCAAATGGCAGCAAAGCGGTTTTTCTGGTGCATGTTCTTCTCCCTCCTTCGGGCATCGCAAAGCGATGGTTATTTTTGATGGCAGCTTTGGCAGGTGCCGTATAAAACAGTGTTGAGAATATCCAGATCAAATCCATCCAGTTCAGCCATGGCACGTGTCAGCCGCGCGGTATGCTCTGAATTCATGTGGAAGGTTTTTCCGCAGCAGGTGCAGGTCATGTGCAGATGAGAATGGCAATCCGGCGTGCCGATATACTGATAATAGGCTGCTCGTCCGCCGGATTTTATGCTCTTGCGGATAAGGCCTTTTGTCTCCAGCTGGGAAAGATTCCGATAAACGGCGCTGAGACTGATCTGCTGTTCGTGCAGCGCCTGGGCGATCTGCTGCACAGAGAGCAGCTGATCCGGGTGCTGTTCCAAAAAGTCGACCAAAAGGTCCCGCTGGCGAGTGTCGTAGTTTTTCATTGACGCACCCTCTTTGAATTTGCGAATTATTTGCAAATTAGGATAGCATCCCCGATGCTGTTTTGTCAAGCGGAAGTTCGCTTTAACGGTATGCTTCCGGGACGATTCAGGTTCTGCGTGAAATATTCCGAGCGATGCCGAAAAAGAGGGGGGGCGGCATACTCAACGGTGTGGATATCCTACGCAGAGCAAAAAAGCCCTGCTCAGCAAAGGGCTGAACAGGGCTTGGAAAAGGGTCGATCAGGGGAAATCGGGTTCATTCAGATGGGATCAGCCGCCGCAGTCTGGGTGTGTGGCGGCGCTCTTCGGTGTTATTGTTCTTTTTTGCGCTGAATCAGGAAGCTCCCGGCCAGTGCAGCCGAACCGGCAGCCAGCACAACCACCCACAGAACCAGATTGCTCTCGTCGCCGGTGGCGGGGGAGCCCGGTGCGGTGGAAGGAGCGGGGCTGGCGGTGGGGGCAGTGTAGACCCCCTTCACATTCGGGTAGCCGGAAATCTGCTCGGTGACAACCTTTCCGCAGTAGTCGCAGCGGTAACCCGCATCGGTGGCGGTCCAGTCGTGGTGGCCGCAGCTCTGGCAGGTATAGTAGCGGGTGTTATCGGTGGCAGGAGCCGCCTGAATGGTGAATTCCGCAGCCGCTGTGCCGGTATCGGAAACGATAGCCAGTGTGTGCTTGCCCACGGACAGGGTTTCCAGATATTCGGCTTTCAGGGTGACAATGGTGCTGCCTTCCTTTACGGTGTAGTTGGCAGCATCCAGGTCTTTGCCGTCCACCTGAACCTTCCGGAAGTGTTTATAAGCTGCATTGGAAGTAAAGGAAAGACCATCCTTTGTGCCTTTCTGCCAGCTACCGTTTGCCCCGGCTGTGATAACGACCTTGAAATCAGAAGAAATCGCGCCGCAGACGGTGCATTTGCCGTTGTCATAGCTGTGGCCGGTGGCCGGAATGTCTGCCACATCCTTCGTATCCGTGTAGGTCTGACCATTAAATTCAACGGCCGCTGTATAGGTGGTCACGCCTTTTTCCGTACAGGTGGCGGGCGTTTTTACCTTCGATGTAACGGTTACCTTCGGAGTTTCCTTGTGGGCTGCATCGTTTTTGCAGGTAAAGGTTACGGTGCAGGTCTTTCCATCCTCCGACCAGCTCCACTCCGGTTCGCCATAGCTGTGACCGGTGGCCGGAATGTCTGCCACATCCTTCGTATCCGTGTAGGTCTGACCATTAAATTCAACGGTTCCTGTATAAGTGGTTACGCCTTTTTCCGTGCAGGTGGCAGGGGTCTTTTCTGCCGATGTTACAGTTACCTTCGGAGTTTCCTTGTGGGCTGCATCGTTTTTGCAGGTAAAGGTTACGGTGCATGTTTTTCCATCCTCCGACCAGCTCCACTCCGGTTCACCATAGCTGTGACCGGTGGCCGGAATGTCAGCAAGCACCTTTGTCTGTGTCGCTGCCCAACCAGCCTCAAAGGTAGCCGTATAGGTGGTTTCGCCTTTCTCTGTGCAGGTTGGCGCTTTGGTCTGTGCGCCTGTTACCGTTGCAGTGGCTGTTTCGGCATGAGTGCTGTCATTTTTGCAGGTACGGGTAGCAGTACAGGTGCTTCCGTCATCGTTCCATGCGTAAACCGCATCGTTCCAATCATGATTGATTGCGCTAATAATCCAGGAATCCTTTGCAATTTCGGTATCACCGTTGGCGTCGCTGAAGTATTTACCGCAGGTGTCGCAAGTCCAGTATTCTTCGTTTCCATTCACTGTGCAGGTTGGTGCTTTATATTCGGTCTTTACCAAATTATGTTTTACCGTGAGGAGAGCGGCATCACTTGTCACTTCATCTATGCTGTTTTTTATAACACAACGGTATTGAGTGCCGCTCTTGTCCATTGTGGTTTTCCCTGTGGTATAGGTGGCGTTGGTTTCGCCTGCAATATCTGTCCAACTATTTCCGTTATCGGTGCTTTGCTGCCACTGATAGGACAACGGCTCGGTGCCGGTGACTTTCACGGTAAAGGTGGCAGTTTCATTTTCTTTTACTTCCACATCTTGTGGTTGGGTGGTAATAGTGGGGGCGATTTTGAGCGTGCCATTGCCGGTCGTTGTGCCTTCCAGCTTGCCGCCGCTCTCTACAGTGATTGTGCCATCGTTGGTCAAAGTCTTTCCATCCGGGACAGTCAGGCTGGCGTCCTTTCCGACGGTCAGGGTCTCGTCCCCGTTGATGGTGAGGTCGTCCTGCAATTCCACTTTGCCGTACACAGTGCCATTCTTGCCGTTAAAGACGATACCTCCGTTGCCATCGCTGCCTGCACCAACCTGAACACCCGTTTCCGAATTGTTAGTCATTATTTTACTGTTTCTTGTATCCACCACTGCGTTGCCGCTGACGGTCAGGCTGGAAGTACCAGCATTGTTCTTGTCAGACCAATAATAGTAAATTCCGACATGACCATTGCCACCGGTGGTCAGGCTGCCATTATTTACCGTAATAGTAGAAGTGGATGATGCGTCGGTACTAGAGATTAGATAAACTCCATAATGGGCAGGAGATGAAGCTGTAACATCCGCACCGTCGATATCCAGGTTCATATCCTTTGAACTACAAAGCGTAATTCCTGAACTACTCCCTTTCGGTTCGACATCTAAGCTGCCAGGACCCGCAATAGACAAGGAGACATCTCCAGTCGTGGACTCTACACGAATCCCGCCGGTTCCCGTTATGGTACTCGTTCCTTGGGATACTACTATTTTGAGAGAAACATCGGCAGTTTGACTAAAGGCAATCACGCTACCGTAATAGGTGTAACCTTCTGCAACATTCACAGTTTGATTGTTAGTAATCTCTGCCTCATTCAGCGTAAGGGTGAAGGTGGCGGCGTCATAGGAAAACTGACCGTTGGCAGGTTCTGTACCGTCAACCTTTGTCCAAGTTCCATTTTGGTTTTCATAGCAGCCGCTTTCTGTGATTTGCTGACCGCCTATAAACAACTTGATTTCGCCGGTTCGCAAAGTTGGTGCTGTCAACAACAGAGCTGCACCGACGCAAACCTTGTCCAGTTCAGCACCCTCCACCGAGCAAACGGGACAATCTGCATTGATTTCTTCCTCGGTGCAGAGGGTTTCACAGGTACATCCTTCCGGCTGTGCGTCGGACGGAGTTGCCGGGTTCCCGTTGTCCTGTGCATTGCAAATCTCGCAAACATAGGTGCAAGGCGATCCCGCTGTGGCGGGAACATAGCCGCAGGCTTCGTCGTGAATGTGATTGCAGGCTTCCGGGTCAATCAGCCCGCCGCAGCTCTCATCGTGTTCATGGGAACAGGGAATTTCCGCTGTCCCCTCGGTGTAACCGCAATCAGCGGTGTGTTCGGTGTGATGTTCGCACAGCCCGCTTGTGCCTGCAATCACAATGCTGTCCTGTACGCCTGCTTCGGCAAACGCCGTCGTCGGCAGCAGAGACACGATCATGCACAGGCTGACAATTGCTGCAAACAATCGCTTTCCGGGTGATCGGCCACGCAGCGGTTTTGCTTGTCCTTTCATATTCTTTCCTCCTCGTGTTTTTGTTGGCAGTGGAATCGGCAGACCCTGCCTCTCTTCCGTGGTCTGCTGCCCGCTTATGCCGGGAAAACGCGAAGGCTTTCCTCCATTATTATTATAACATGCGCCCCACCGGCTTGAGAGTACCCGTTTCAGAGGCCAAATCGGGTACAGGCAAAGGGGAATCAGCGCAGCATGAAGCCCTTCAGATCCTGCCGGTGCTGAATTCCCAAAGCGCTCATGGCGTTGGAAATATATCGTTTTACCGTGTTGGGCGAAAAGCCCAGATGGTCGGCAATCTCCTGATTCGTCCAGCCCCGTGCCGCCAGCATGGCAATGGTGAACTCGGTGGTGGAAAGGTTGTCCGCCACGTTGTCTCCGGTATCCGGGTTGTGAATCTTTCGCCAACCGGCGGAGAACTGATAGGTGATCTGAATAATCCGGTCGAAGTCCCCGGGCCACCGGGGCTTGATGACTGCTTCCAGCATTCCGCCCAGCAGGCCGTGGTGCTCGCCAAAGCCTTCGATCAGGTCATCGGGTTGGGCCAGTGCCCAGGCGGCCAGCAGGTGATCCTGCGCCTGCCGGGTCTGTTTCAGGCTCATGTAGTCCATAACCGCCACCAGATGCAGATAAATCGCCGGAATGGGGTAGACCTTCGCGCCCATGGCCAGCGCCCCCTCAACCATGCCCGCGCTCAGGGCATACTCCTCTTTCAGATACAGGTAGTGGGCCTGCACATACAGGGCAAAGGCTCGCAGCCCCGGCGGCAGCAGGGGCAAAAAATCGCCGGCGGGCGGCATTTCCTCCGGCATGGGCAGATGAAGCAGCACCGCCGCCGAAGCGGCCGCAAAGGCTGCGGCGGCAGCCTGCTTCTGCTTTCCGGCCCGGGCCAGAGTGGTTTGCAGTTCGCCCAACGCCACCCGGGCCTGCTGGATCTGGCCCAGCGTCAGGTTGGCGTAGGCATAAATCAGGCAGGCGGAAAGCCGGGCGTCCCGATCCGGGCAGGTCAGGTAGAGCTCCGCCTGCCGGGCGGCCTTTTCGGCCTGCCCGCTGAAATAAAGGTATTCCGCGGTGGCAATGTCCCGCCGGGGGCCCTTTGGCATGGCGGCAATGGCGGCCCGGCACCGCCCCGGCTGAAAGGCGGTGTTCATCAGAGGCATCAAGGCTTCGCCCACCGGCTGACCGGCAGGCCGGGGCTGGGCAGGGGTTTTGCGGCGGGCGTCGGCAGGCTTTGCCGCGTCGGCCGGAATCTGCCAGGCCATGCCAAATTTCTGTGCGCCGGGCACCCGGCCTCTGGTGCAGTAGGATTGCACCTGCCGCACGGTAACGCCCCAGGCTTCGGCGGCCTGCTGTACGGTCATATAGGTCATGAAAACACCTCCTGAACAGAAATTATATGGTTCGTCACGGCGAAGGATATGGCGGCGCTGTAAAAAAACAATTGCCGGAAAATACTTCGCAGCTGCGTATAATATCATTATGCGCGTTCAAACGCTTTGGCGCAAGGGCAGCCGTCTTTTTTCGCTTGTGCCGGCCAGTGCCTGCACAGAGAAGCCGGCGGGAGAAACATGACCCTGTTTTGCCTGCATCTGAACAAAAATTGTAAAGCAAACAGGGCAGGAGCAACGCTTCTGGAGTTGTATTCTTCCTGTGTGATTGTGTATAGCTTTGTGGCCTTCCCCTATACTAATACTGTTACTGCAGCATTACTTGGAGGGAACAGCGATCATGGAACTTACGTCAATTGGGAAGAATATACGGAAGTTCCGGCATGCGCGCAGTCTCCGGCTGGAGGATCTGGCCGAAAAAGCCGGGTTGAGCGTAAATTATGTGGGCGCTCTGGAGCGGGGAGAAAAATTCCCCTCGCTTGGTTCATTCATTTTGATCGCAAATGCACTGGAGGTATCGGCGGATCTGCTGCTGGCGGATGTGCTTACCGCAGGCTATACCGTTAAAGAATCCCTTCTGGCGGAAAAGCTGGATGGCCTGAGCGTTCCTCAGCGGAATCAGGTTTACACGGTGCTGGATGCACTTCTTCAAACCATTCAATAGGTTAAAAAAACTGGATATTTGTATGTTCGTGTGCTATATTTGTATCATTAGGGCGTTTGCTGCGTTAAAGATAAAAACGTGCACAATCCTGCAGAACAATCATGCGCGGCGTTGTGTGTGAAGGACGAGGCGTTTGAATAATGGAATTAGAGCAGTTTCAGGCACAGAGCGATCCGACCGGATGGATGGAGCAGATCAGCCAGAGCACAGGGGACTACTATTATTTCTATGATTTCTCCACGGGGCTGGTCCATTTCACCTGGAATGCTCTGAAAGCGACGCATATTTTTCAACTGGAAAAACCGGTGTGCACATTGGAGCAGTGGTGCGAACATGTGGATGACCGGGATGTTTCCCGCCTGAAACGGGTGGTGGAGGATCTTTTGAACGGAAGGCTCAAGAGCTATTCCTTTAATTACCGGGTCAAGAACTGTTGCGGAGAGAGTGTCTGGATTAACAGCCGGGGAAAGGCGTTCCAAAATGAAAAAGGCAAGATTGCCTATGCGCTGGGCCGCCTGTCCAGCGGTGCCGCCCGTGAAGAGGAAAGGTTCAACAGCCAGAAGCTGCGGGAAGAGCTGGAAGGCTATCTGACACAGGCTCATCCCGGTTTTCTCCTGTTAATTGGCGTGGATAATCTGCGCACTCTGAATCTGAAAAACGGGCGGGATTTTGGCGATGCCATTTTGCGGGATGTGAAATTTATCCTGCAGGATGAGGTGCCCGAGGGCTGCGAGGTTTACCGGATCAGCGGCGACTGGTTTGCGGTCAATCTGCCCGATCTGACGGCGGTAAAGGTGAGCCGCATTTTCGCAAAGGCCCGGGAGCGGCTGCACGGTCAGTGCACCATTTCGGCGGGATGCGTTTCCTTCACAGACTATCATGTGGACGATAAGGACACACTGCTGCAATATGTGGAGTTTTCGCTGGAGGACGCCAAAAACCACGGCAAGGACCGGATGAGCTTTTTCTCGCCGGAAAATTACGAGGAGCAGCTGCGGAGCCTGGAGCTGAAAGAGGAGCTGCGCAGATGTATTGACGAGGGCTTTACCGGCTTTTCGCTGGAGTATCAGCCTCAGCTTGGTCTGGGCGATTGCACGGTATACGGGGCCGAAGCACTGCTTCGGTTTACCTCTCCGCGAAAGGGGCGGGTGTCGCCCGCAGAGTTCATTCCGCTGCTGGAACAGAACGGTCTGATCTGTGAAGTGGGGCTCTGGGTGCTGAAAGAGACGCTGCAGGCCTGCAAAAAATGGCGGGAGGTCATGCCGGGTCTGCATGTGAGCGTGAACATGTCTTATGTGCAGCTGACACAGGAATCCATTGAGGAAGATGTGCTGGAGGTGCTGCGTTCCAGCGGCCTGCCGGGCGATGCGCTCACCATCGAAGTGACCGAAAGCATGCAGCTGCAGGATTACCCTTACCTGAACAAGATATTCCACCGCTGGAAGGAAGCGGGGATCGAGATTTCGGTGGATGATTTCGGCACCGGCTATTCCAGCCTGGGGCGTTTGAAAAACATGGAGGTCGACGAGATCAAGGTCGACCGCAGTTTTGTGACCAATATCCAGAGAAGCGCCTACAATTACCGGCTGCTGAGCAATATCATTGAGCTGGCAAACGGTTCGCAGATCCGCGTCTGCTGCGAAGGCGTGGAAACGGTGGAGGAGCTGGAGGTTCTTCGGAAGCTCAAACCGGAACTGGTTCAGGGCTTTTTGCTGGCAAAGCCCTGCCCGGAGGACAAGTTTGCGGAAGCCTGCATCAGAATCCGGAATCTGGATTTGAAAAAGGAGCCTGAGCTGCCGGCCCGGCAGAGAACGGAAGCCGGGGCGGGCGAGGAGCTTGCCGGGGTGCAGGATGATGTGGCCGAGATCATTCTGAATGCGGAAAATGATGTGTTCTATCTGAGCGATCTGACCAGCTACGAGCTTTACTATCTGAATCCCGCAGGGCAGCGCCTGTTCGGCGTGCAGGATTACAAAGGCGAAAAATGCTATAAAATCCTGCATGGAAAAAACGCACCCTGCGATTTCTGCACCAACGATGTGATCAGCAAGGATTCCTTTTATATCTGGGAAAACCAGAACGAGTACTGCGGCCGCCATTTCCTTCTGAAGGATCGAATCGTTCAGTATCGGGGCATCCCAACCCGGATGGAAGTTGCGCTGGATGTGACAAAGCAGGAATATGTGAGCCAGAATGCGCGGGAACGGCTGTTCTTTGCCGAGAAAATTGCGGATTATCTGGATACACTGTCCCGCCATGCAGACTTTGAAAAGGCTGTGAATCAGGTGCTGGCGTCGGTGGGCGATTTTTATCAGGCGGATCGCGCTTATCTGTTTGAACCGGCGTCGGAGCACGACGGCCACTGGAACAACACCTTTGAATGGTGCGCGCAGGGCGTCGTTCCCCAAAGAGATGCCCTGCAGCGGGTGCCACCTCAGGCTGTGAGCCGCTGGATGGAGATCTTCAAGAAGGAGCAGTCGGTAATCATTCTGAATCTGGCCCCGCTCCAGCAGGCTTCGCCGCACGAATGGGCGGTGCTGGAACGCCAGAATATCCAGCGGCTGATTGTGGCCCCCCTGCGGGAAAACGGAACAACCATCGGCTTCATCGGTGTGGACAATCCCCGCACCTGCATCCACGATGATACCCATGTTCGGGTGCTTGCCAGCTTTTTGTTGGCCCGAATCCGGCAGGATCGGAACGAGCACCGCTATCAGGTGCTTTTGCAGCATAGCAACGAGGATCTGCTGCAAAGCCTTCAGGTGGGCTTCTGGAGCATCCGGCGGGATCAGGGAAAGGCTTCCCGGATGATTGTGAACGACACCATGGAAAAGGTGCTGGAATTCGAGCAGTCCGATACGCCGGTGCAGCGCTACAGCTACTGGTATGACCGGATCCCCGAGGAGGAAAGAAAAACGGTGGATCGGGCGCTGGAACAAATGCGAACCGCCGGCACGGTGGTGCAGGTGTGTTTCCCCTGGAATCATCCCCGGCTTGGCCGGGTCACCCTGCGCTTTTCCGGGCTGGTTCTTGAAGACGGTGAGCAATACTGCAAATGGAAAGGGTATTGCCGTCTGGTCGATTGATAAACAAAGGAGAGCATTATTTGAAGCAGATACTGATTGGATTACTGGTATACTGGGTGCTGATCAGCCTGATTTCCGTGGCCGTATGTGCCTGGGATAAACGTCAGGCGAAAAAGGGCGGGCGCAGAGTTCCGGAAAACACCCTGCTGCTGCTTTGTGTGCTGGGCGGAAGCGCCGCGTTCTGGGCGGCGATGTATCGTTTCCACCACAAGACCCGCAAGCCGAAATTTTATCTGGGCGTTCCAGCCATTTTACTTGCGCAGGTTGCAATTGCAATCTGGCTTCTGGTTCGCTGATGTGCAGAATACATATAATCATATAAAAGAAATCCGGAGCCGCATCGAATACGGTTCCGGATTTTTTATATGATTCAGTTTTTCAATTGCCTGGCTCCGCCGCCTGCTGCGGCTGGCAGACAATCAGACACGCAGGCTGGCGCCTTCGCCGGTGCCGGTGCTGTCGTCAAACTCATAGGTGTTGCCGGGCAGCACCGCGTTGAGCAGAATGCCAGCAATGGCGGCGATGGCCAGACCGGACAGGTTGATGGTCACATTGGCGACGGTGAAGCTCAGACCGCCCACCGAGTTGAAGCCCAGGGCGCAGACCAGAATGACCGCGGCGATGATCAGGTTGCGGGAGTTGGTGAAGTCCACCTGATTTTCCACCACGTTGCGCACGCCGATCGCGGAGATCATGCCATACAGCACAAAGCTGATGCCGCCGATGATGCCGGCGGGGATGGAATTGATGATGGCGTCGAACTTGGGGCTGAAGCTCAGGATCATGGCGAATACGGCCGCAATGCGGACTACCCGGGGATCGTAAATTTTGGTCAGAGCCAGAACACCGGTGTTTTCGCCGTAGGTGGTGTTGGAGGGGCCGCCGAGCAGACCGGCCATGCTGGTGGCAAGGCCATCGCCCAGCAGGGTGCGGTTCAGGCCGGGGTCACGGATGAAGTTTTTGCCCACAGTGGCGCTGATGGAGGCCACGTCGCCCACATGCTCCATCATGGTAGCCAGAGCAATGGGCACGATGGTCAGCACTGCACTGATGAATTCGGGGCTTCCATCAATGGCAAACAGGCCCATGGCCTTGGGGTTCAGGGGGATGCCGAACCAGTCTGCCTGCATTACGCCGGAGAAGTCCACCGCACCGGTGACCAGAGCCACCACATAAGAAACGAGAACGCCCAGCAGGATGGGAAGAATTTTGATCATGCCCTTGCCCCAGATGTTGCACACGATTACGGTGCCCAGAGCCACAAAGGCCAGCAGCCAGTTGGTCTGGCAGTTGGTGATGGCGGAGGGAGCCAGAATCAGACCGATGGCGATGATGATGGGGCCGGTCACCACAGGAGGGAACAGCTTCATGATGCGACGGATGCCGAATACCGAAATCAGCAGGCTGAACACCACATACACCAGACCGCTCAGCGCTACACCCGCACAGGCGTAGGGCAGCATTTCGGTGTTGGGAATGGTCTGCTGGCCGCTTTCATCCACCAGCATGGGCGCGACGATGGCAAAACCGCCCAGATAAGCAAACGAGGAACCCAGAAAAGCGGGAACCTTGCCGCCGGTGATCAGATGAAACAGCAGCGTGCCCAGACCGGCACACAGCAGAGTGGTGGAAACGCTCAGTCCGGTAATCAGGGGTACAAGCACGGTTGCGCCAAACATGGCGAACATATGCTGCAGGCCAAGAACCAATACGCGAGGTTTGCCCAGCGAAGTTGCATCATAGATGCCCTGAGAATAGTCGGTGGATGGCGGTGTGTTTTTTGTTTCCTTGCTCATAGAAGAAAAAGCCTCCTCATTTTTATACGGACGTTCCGCACCGCGCCGTACATAGTCAACTTATCCTATCAAAAACAGGACCTTGATGCAGGGCCGCTTTTGAAAAAAACCAGAGCAAAAAACTGGCAGATTAACCAAAAAGATGGGCTTTGCCCCGGTTAGTCATAACCGCAGGCAAAGCCCATCGTTAAACAATTGATTTTATTGATTGAAATGGAACCGGTCAATACTGTGCAAATCCGCTCAGCTCGTCCGGGCCGGTGATGCCGGTATCCATGGCCTTACTGCGGGCCGCGGCATACAGCTCTGCGTAGGTGGCCTGGGCATAGGGATTTACAAAAATCCCGCCGATCAGGATGATCGCGCCCAGCAGATACCAGCCGATAAAGGACAGATCCAGCACGAAGATGTCCATCTTCTCGCCGTCAGTCATGGCAATGCTCAGCTCTTTGGCACGGTCAAAGCTCATGTAGGGGTTTTCTGCCAGCAGATAGGGGATATAGTAATATTGATATTCCTTATAAATGCCGGGAATCAGGCAAAGCAGACTCCACAGAAAGATGAACAGATTCCGCAGGAACATGACCTTGACCACATTCAGGTAGGCGTCCTTGTTGCTGAACACCGAGAACAGGCTGCTGAACGGGGGAGTGCCGCAGCGGTTTTCCATCATATAGCGGCACTGTGCCACCCGCATGGGGCCGCCCACGAAGATTCCCCAGGCCAGGCCCAGCAGGCCGACTACGATAACAATGACCCATAAGACAGAGAAGATAAGTGACCAGTAGGGATCATAACCAAAATTGTCCAACTCCAGAAGCTGGGTCGGCAGATTGATATTCACCGCACCACTGGAGCCGGCACCCAGCAGACCACATACCAGACAGGCCACAAATACCCGCCAATAGCTGCCGCGCAGCACATTGCGTGCGTTGCTTTTTAAAAGTTTACGAGACCAATACATAAAATCGCCTCCTCAAAGGTTGCTGTTTGTTGTATCATTATAGCATGAAGTGTGTTTTCTGCCTAGGAGCTGTGAAAAAGAAAGGAGGCCGAAAAGCAATTGCAGCCCGGGCAGCAGGAATTGATTCTGAAATGCAGAAAGCGAGGTGTTGTATAGTTTGACAAAAACATTGTTATCGTTCTAACAATGTTTGGGAAACTGGTGTATTGTTATTCAATTAACAATATGGTATCATGTTGTCAGTGGGGCAGGGCAGGAAAAATGTCGCCCCGGTTGTTTTGAATCAATCGTTTGAAAGGATGGCAGAACCAATGGCAGAACAGAAGAAAGCTAAGGTTGAAACCGTAGAGAACGGCAAGTCCGAAGTTCAGGTAATGATCGACGGTCTGGTCGAAAAGGCCCAGAAGGCTCTTCAGGAGTTTTTGAGCTATGATCAGGAGACCATCGACCACATCGTTCACGAGATGGCTCTGGCCGGCCTGGACAAGCACCAGGAACTGGCACGCATGGCTGTGGAAGAGACCGGCCGCGGCGTGTATGAAGATAAAGTTATCAAGAACATGTTTGCCACCGAGTACATCTGGCACAACATCAAGAAGGAAAAGACCGCTGGCATCCTGGAAGAGAACGACATGGAAGGCTATGTGGAAGTTGCTGAGCCCGTGGGCGTAATCTGCGGTGTTACTCCCACCACCAACCCCACCTCCACCACCCTGTTCAAATGTCTGATCGCGGTTAAGACCCGCAACCCCATCATCTTCGGCTTCCATCCCTCCGCTCAGAAGTGCAGCGCCGAGGCCGCCCGCATCGTTTACGAAGCTGCCGTTAAGGCCGGCGCCCCCGAGAACTGCATCCAGTGGATCGACAAGCCCAGCATCGAGGCTACCGGTGCTCTGATGAATCATCCCGGTGTTGCCACCATCCTGGCCACCGGTGGCCCTGGCATGGTACAGGCTGCTTACTCCTGCGGCAAGCCCGCTCTGGGCGTTGGCGCCGGCAACGTGCCCTGCTTCATCGAGAAGACTGCGGACCTGCATCGCGCTTGCACCGACCTGATGATGTCCAAGACCTTCGACAACGGCATGATCTGCGCTTCCGAGCAGGCTGTCATCGTTGCCAAGGAGCTGACCAAGGACTTCGAGGATTACATGAAGAAGAACAACTGCTACTTCCTGAATCCCGAAGAAGTTGAGAAGCTGACCAAGTACATGTTCCCCGACCCCAACAAGGGCGTGTTCGCTCCCGTTGTTGGTAAGTCCGCTAACTGGATCGCCGAGCAGGCTGGTCTGAAGGTTCCCGAGAAGACCAAGATCCTGATCGCTCCTCTGCCCGAACCCTCCGAGCAGTACCCCCTGAGCAAGGAGAAGCTGAGCCCCGTTCTGGCCTACTTCGTAGCCAAGGACAACGAGCAGGGCTTCGCTTACGCCAACAAGATGCTGGAGCTGGGCGGCCTGGGCCATTCTGCTGTTATCCACACCGGCGACATGAAGGTTGCCGACGAGTACGGCATCGCCATGCGCGTTGGTCGTATCATCGTGAACAGCCCCTCTTCTCAGGGTGCTATCGGTGATATCTACAACACCAATACTCCTTCTCTGACCCTGGGCTGCGGCAGCTACGGTAAGAACTCCGTGAGCCAGAACGTTACTACCGTCAACCTGGTCAACAAAAAGCGCATTGCGAAACGGAGAGTTAATATGCAGTGGTTCAAGGTTCCCCCGAAGATCTATTTCGAGGAAGATTCCATCCAGTACCTGGAGAAGATGGAGGGCATCAGCCGCGCCTTCATCGTAACTGACCCCGTAATGGTTCAGCTGGGCAACGTGAACAAGATCCTGCATTACCTGCGTAAGCGTGAGCAGTACTGCCACAGCGAGATCTACTCCGACGTTGAGAGCGATCCCAGCGTAGAGTGCATCATGCGCGGCGTGGAGGCCATGCGTGCCTTCAATCCCGACGTGATCATCGCCATCGGCGGTGGTAGCGCCATCGACGCTGCCAAGGGTATGTGGCTGTTCTACGAGCATCCCGAAACCAGCTTCGACGGTCTGCGTCAGCGCTTCCTGGATATCCGTAAGCGCGCCTTCAAGTTCCCCAAGCTGGGCGCCAAGACCAAGCTGGTCGCTATCCCCACCACTTCCGGTACCGGTTCTGAGGTTACCAGCTTCTCCGTTATCACCGACAAGAAGAATGGCAACATCAAGTATCCTCTGGCCGACTACGCTCTGACTCCCGACGTGGCCATCATCGATCCTCAGTTCACCCGCAGCATGCCCAAGAGCATCGTTGCCGACACTGGTCTGGACGTTCTGACCCACGCCATCGAGGCCTACGTTTCCGTCATGGCCAGCGACTACACCGATGGTCTGGCTCTGCAGGCCACCGAGATGGTATTCCACTACCTGAAGGCTTCCTACAACGGTGACAACCTGGCCCGCGAGAAGATGCACAACGCTTCCTGCATCGCCGGTATGGCCTTCACCAACGCCTTCCTGGGCCTGAACCACTCCATGGCTCATAAGCTGGGCGGTGAGTTCCACATCCCCCATGGTCGTGCCAACGCCATCCTGCTGCCCTACGTGATCGCTTACAATGCGACCCGTCCCACCAAGTTTGCTGCGTTCCCCAAGTACAAGGAGTACATCGCCGACGAGCGTTACGCTAAGCTGGCTTGGCGCTGCGGCCTGTGCAACGTGGGCACCGAGACTCAGACCGCTGTGAACAGCCTGATCGAGGCCGTTCGCAACCTGATGAAGGCTACCGATCGTCCCATGACCATCCGCGATTGCGGCATCTCTGAGGAAGAGTTCCTGGCCAAGGTGGACGAGCTGTCCTACAAGGCTTTCGAGGACCAGTGCACCACCGCTAACCCGGTGTACCCCCTGGTCAGCGAGATCAAGGAGCTGTACCTGAAGGCTTACTACGGCAACTAATCGATCGCATAAACACAAAAAGAGGCGGCCGCAAGGCTGCCTCTTTTTGAATGCTCCGGCAAAGCGGCGCTCGGATTCAGGCCCACAACAGGGGAGAAAAGAGAAAAATCGAACGCGTTAAATTTTTTTGAAAATTCTTTGAAAAAAGAGTTGACATCTGTCGAGGGATGCGCTATAATAAACAATGTCGCCGGTGAGAACACCGGGCCAGACGTCCGGGTGTAGCGCAGTTTGGTAGCGCGCTTGAATGGGGTTCAAGAGGCCGTGAGTTCGACTCTCGCCACTCGGACCAAAGCCATCAGCCGAAAGGCTGGTGGTTTTTTTGTTGCTGTAATGCGGGTTTGCGGGCGGTTCCGAGGTGGGAACTGCCCGCAAACCTTTTCTTTTTCCTGGCTATTTTTCCCCTGTTTTGGGGGCCATAATGAATCAATAATGAATGGATTCATTGCGTTGTGCGGCCTGTGCCGGTCTTATTAACAAAAGTCCATAAAATAGGCCGCATCGCCTGCTTTTTGCAAATGGAGATTGAATATCTTTGCACTCCTGAGCAAGGGGAAAGTCACAGTTGTTCTCCTCTGTATTTATTGCAGAGATGGTCGGTATCGAATTGTCACAGGATGATATCCTCAACCAAAACCACGGTAAAACGGTCAGAGGATGATATGTTGCCAAAGAAAAGGCTGACTGTACTTGAATAGACGAAATAATTAACTCAGTTGCCAATGGGCACTCTCGTTTTGAAGTTCCACCATACGACGGTAGAGTCCTCCATGCTTTAGCAGCTCTGCAGGTGTACCTTGCTCAGCTACATGGCCGTTTTCCAGAACTACAATGTGATCGGCCCCTGCCACAGTTCGCATTCGGTGGGCAATAACCAAAACTGTTTTTCCTGCCAAAAGGCGGGAGAGTGCACTCTGCACCTTTGTCTCGTTTTCTACATCCAGGCTGGCGGTAGCCTCATCCAGTAGGACGATGGGAGCATTCTTCAAAAGAGCTCGGGCAATGGAGATGCGCTGCCGCTCTCCGCCAGAGAGTTTTGTACCATTTTCCCCGATGGGAGTATCATACCCCTGGGGCAGGCGACAGATGAATTCTTCACAGTTTGCGGCTGCGGCTGCGGCCCGTACTTCTTCGTCGGAGGCACCTCGCTTGCCCAAACGAATGTTTTCCATCACTGTGTCGTCAAAGAGCACCACGTCCTGGAACACCATAGAGTAATCGGTCAGCAATGCTTCCGGATCCACCGTAGAAATGTCCACGCCGCCTACTTTGATGTTTCCTTCTGTTACATCCCACAGTCGGGCGGCCAGTCGGGCACAGGTACTTTTACCGGATCCGGAGGGACCTACCAAGGCGGTCACTTCGCCCTCCCGAGCGGTAAAACTCACCCCATCCAGCACTTTTTTCTTGTCATAGGCAAAGCCCACGTGGTCGAACTCAATATCGTGGCCCTTGGGCTGAAACACCTCTGCACCCTCAGCCGTGGGGGTGTCGTAGATCTCGTTCATGCGGTCGGCGGATACTTGGGACACAAACATTTCAGCGATGAGAGCCAGGCTCTGGTCAAAAGGCGCATACACGCGGGTGATAACCAGCAGGAACAAAAACAGCAGCATGAAGTCGATTTGCCCGGAAAGAATCAGGCTGGCTCCCACCAGGATGGTGGTGGCTACCCCTAGACGCATGATGACGCTGGCCGCATTGACGAAGATGCCGGTTCCCAGCTCACCCTGGATGGTGACCTTCTCATGGCCGTCGATCTTCTGATTGAGCCCGGCCAGATAGCGCTCCTCCTGATTGGTGGCGCGGATCTCGCGGACATTTTCCAGGGCTTCCTGAATTCCGTCGGAGACACGGATCGCGGCTTTTTTCGTCCGCTCGGAGGTCCGGGCGGAAATCCTCCGGGTGCCGAACAACAGACCGAAGGCCACCGGCACACCCCACAGGCAGGCGATGGCCAGCCGCCAGTCATACACCAGCAGGCACACCGCGATAATCGCCGTGGAGAGATAGGCCCCGTACAGATAGCCCAGCACATGGGACCAGACATGCTCCATGCGGTTTACATCGCCCATAATGGTCTCGGTCAGATCTGCGAGATCACGCTTGCCGAAGTAGCCCAAAGGCAGTTTGCGCAGCCGCTCCGCCAGACTGAGACGGGTGGATTTCACCTCGTTATAGACCAGTCCATAGGTGGCGTAGTACTGCTGCAGATGAGTCACAAAGGAAAGAATCAGGAACACAGCCACCAGCCCGAGCGGGAGGGCTGCGTTGGGCAGCGGCTGGTCGTCTGTGAAGGTTCCCATCAGGCCGTACATCAGCAGATACAGGATGCTCATGCCGCCCATGACGACAAGGTTGACGATGACCGTCCAGAATGCGCCCTTTTTGACATTTTTTACGCCCTGGTCGGTGAGGGCGTATTTCCTCTGAACCTTTTTGCTGAACATATTCTTCACCCCTCTCTCACTGTTCGCTGGTGATTTTCCACTGGACCGCCTGGTTGTAATCCGCCCACATCCGAGCATAGAGGCCGCCGGCGGCAGTCAGCTCCTGATGGGAGCCCTGCTCCACGATGCGTCCCTCCTCCAGCACCAGAATCTTGTCCGCACCGACCACAGTAGACAGACGGTGGGCAATCATGATAACGGTGCGGCCACGGGTCAACTCGGTAAACGCCTTTTGGATTAACGCCTCGTTCTCAGGGTCAGCAAAGGCGGTGGCTTCATCGAGAACCACGATGGGTGCATCCTTCAGGATGGCCCGGGCCAGGGCGATGCGCTGCTGCTCGCCGCCGGAAAGATAAGTCCCCTCGGAGCCGATCAGGGTGTCCATGCCCTGGGGCAGTTTCTCCAGAATGTCCTCACACTGGGCGGCCTTCAACGCCGAGAGCACCTGCTCCCGGGTGGCGTTGGGACGGGCAGCCCGGACATTCTCCAAAATGGAGGCTTTGAATAGGCGGCTGTTCTGGAACACAAAGGCGATTTGATCCATGAGCACATGGGGATCGATCTGCCGCACATCCACGCCGCCCACCTTCACTACGCCAGAGGTGGCGTCCCAGAAGCGGGGGATCAGGCTGGCAGCGGTGGTCTTGCCGCCGCCGGAGGGTCCTACCAGGGCTACGGTCTGTCCCGGCTCCGCTGTGAAGGACACATGGGAGAGGGCGGAGGTCTGGGCCCCGTCGTAAGTAAAGCTCACATCTTCAAATTCTACACGGCTGCTTCCGGGGGATTGGGGGTGTTCAGGCACTTTCAGTTCAGGAGCGCACATGACCTGGTCAATGCGCCCCAGCGCAGTACTGGCCAGCATCATACCGGATGCGGCAAACATGATTTTGGCAAGCGCGGTGGAAATGATGGCGGAGAACACTGCGTAAAAGGCGAAGTTTGCAATAAATCCCGCAAAGTCACCGCCGGCCAGAGCTCCGGGAGCCAGGAAAAGAGCCGCAGGCACCAGGAACACAAAAGCGCCCTCGGTAAAGGTCAGATTGATGGACTGGGGCACACGGCACACATCGCCCTGATAGTGCTCCGCTTTGGAACTGTAATCCTCAATGGCCTCCTGAAAGGCTTTGAAGGAATAAACGGTCTGCTGGAAAATCTTGACCACCGGAATGCCCCGGACATACTCGGTGCCTGCCTTGGTCATGCGATCCTGGGCTGCCTGATACTCTGCCATCAGTTTGGCGTTTTTGCCGCCCATCATGGAGAACATGGCAATCATGGAAATCACCGCCGCCAGCAGGCAGGCCGCGCCCATCCGCCAATCAAAGACGAACATCAGCACCAGCATGGACACGAACAGGGTGATGGTGCCTACGATGTCCGCCAGATTGTGGGCAAGCAAGGTCTCCGTATCGGCCGCCGCCGCATCCAGCCGTCCCCGGATGAGGCCGGAGGCATTGGAGTCGAAGAAGCCCAGCGGGGCTTTCATCACATGGGCAACGCCTCGCTTGCGGATGTTGGCTGCTGTGCGGAAGGCCGCCAGATGGGTACACATCAATCCTGCAAAGTACAGGACGATGCCGGCCACCGCAAAGGCAAACGCCAGCCAGCCGTATTGTGCGATGTCCTGCGCCCGGGTCCAGTCCGGCGCTACGGCGATCAGATCCCGAGCCACCAGCCAGATGCAGATGTAGGGTGCCATGCTCAACAGCATGGACACCGCCGACAGGGTCAGCCCCAGGAAGGTCAGCCCCTTGTGACTGCCTGCGTAGTCCAGCAGGACCGCAACATCACTCTTTTTCTTCTGCTTCATGAAAAAACCTCCTTCTGCAAGTTAGCAATAACTAACTAATATCCAAAAAAGATAGGGGTCATCCCCCCATCAATTTCAGCCATCCACCCGTGTAGAAAGTGCGGAACTGTTCTACATCCCGCAGAGCCTGTTCTTTCGGCATATCATGTACGACGATCTCAAAAAGTCCATTGAACATTCCGCTGGCGATGATATGGCAGAGAGACTGACTCAGTTCCGGAAGAGTTTGCCCCAAACGTCGGAGAACATCCATGTAGCGGAGCGTATACTCCACCTCCACTTCTACCATGTTGTGGACAAAGTGTTCATAACTGGTTCCCTCCGATCTGCAGAGCAGCAGTTTAACCGGTTCCCGATGCTGACAGATATAATCCACCATCCACCTTACACAGGCTCCAGACGCATTCCCCATGCAAGTAGCCTGTTCTTCTTCAGGCAACTCGGCAAAAGAGGACTGGGCTTCCATAAACTTTCCCATAAGGGCAACGGCGTGGGGCTCTACAAGGGCGTTGAAAAGAGCTTCTTTGCTGGAGAAATATCCATAGAAAGCACCAGTGGTTACACCGGCGTTTTTCACAATCTGGCGCAGGGAGGCACCTTGAAAGCCTTTTTCTAGAAATTCTTGCATAGCAGCCTCCTGGATGCTCTCAAGAGTGCCAGTTGATTTTTCTTCCATAATATTCTCCTTATAACACCGTTATGTAACACTGCTATAATACATCTCTTTTAATATGCTGTCAAGACGACCGAAAACATTCTGCAAGTGCTATGGAAATATTTCTTTTAGATCCAGGTGAACAGTCAGTCATCAAGGGGAGGAGCAGGAACATTACCATTTTGCGCAAGGATGGCGGATATATCGGTGAAGTACCAAAAAGGGGTTCGCTTTTCAAGGCAGTCAATTTTGATACAATTATATGGCATGGTACTTAGCACTATCAACATAAGCGTGATGGAATGATTCAGTGGTAGCGTCAATTGAACTGTGTTAAAAAATACAGACAAAACTTTTTAATAGTTTAACTAATTTAAAAGAATTCCTTGACAGTTGATAAAGACGAATGATAGAATTTGTGCCAGCAGGTTAGCGTATGCTAACCTGCTGGGGATATGATTATATTTATGGAGGATTTATAAATGAAAAAGAAAGTACTATCCATTGTACTTGGTGTTGCAACCTTAGCAGGGATTTTTTCCGGATGTGCAAATTCCACATCTACCATCACACAGGCAGACAGCAGCCAGCAAGCGTCAAGCATCACCGAAAACTCCACCCCGGATGCCGAAGGCGCATATCCAATCACAATTTCTCACGCCTACGGAGAAACCGTGATTGAAAGCAAACCAGAGAACATCGTAACTTTGGAATGGGGCAATCAGGATACTGTTTTGGCGCTTGGAGTCGTGCCAGTCGGTGTTTCGGCAGCTAATTACGGCTATATAACAGAGCATCACCTTCATGAGTGGACCGACCAGGCATTTGCTAAACTGGGCGAAAACTCCCCCAATGTCTTTGATGACACTGACGGATTTGACTACGAAGCAATCAGCGATGCTGCACCCGATGTGATTCTTGCAGCATATTCCGGCATGACCGAAGAGGAATACGAAACGCTTTCTGCTATTGCACCAGTTGTTCCTTTCAAAGAAGTAGCATGGAAAACCAACTGGAGAGAACAGACCCTGCAGAACGCAGAGGGTATGGGCATGAAGGCGGAAGGCGAGGCATTGGTTGCCGATGTTGAAGAATTGATTGCAAAAAAAATCAGCGAACACCCCGAATTTTCGGGAATCAACGCCGGATTCTTCTGGATTGATGCAAACGACTTCAGCACCTTTTACGCTTATCTTCCCGCAGACCCCAGAGCCTCATATCTGCAGGATCTTGGGTTTCAACTGCCCAACAGCATCAAGGAGTTAGCAAACGGCAGTTCGGAGTTTTCGATTGTACTCAGCCGAGAAAATGTAGAAACTCTCTCGGATATTGACTTGATGGTTATGTACGGTGACGAGGCTTTATTGCAGGCGTTGCAGGAAGATGCCTTGATGTCGGAAATTCCTGCTATTAAAAATGGCGCTGTAGTGCTCATAGATAGTTCTTCCCGTCTTGCAGCATCCACAACACCGACCATTTTGTCTATTCCGGCAACCATTGACGAATATCTTGCTGTTTTGGCACAAGCTTGTGAGAAAGTGAAATGAGTAAAAGAAAAAGCCCGGTTATTTTATTCATGATGATAGTCCTTTTGCTTTTTTGTGCGATCGTATCGCTTGCCTACGGAGTAAAATCCGTAGGCATTCGCAGCGTTATAGGCGCATTTTTTTCAAATGATGCCCCATTATTAGAGGTCAATATTGTCAGCGCTCGCATACCAAGAACAATATTCGGCATCCTTGCTGGTGCAGCACTTGGTGTTTCAGGGCTGCTGATGCAGTCGATTACCCGAAATCCCATTGCTGACCCAAGTATATTGGGCGTAAATACTGGTGCATCTCTTTTTGTTGTATGTGGCATCGCTTATCTGCATATCAACAATGCAAACCACTACATTTGGTTAGCATTCAGTGGAGCTTCACTTGCAGCACTTGTTGTGTACGGGCTTGCCTCCATTGGTTGCGGGGGGGCAACGCCTATCCGGCTGGCTTTGGCCGGTGCCGCTGCCTCAACAGCGCTACAGTCCCTTGTCAATACAGTCATGTTACCGAACTCACAGGTTATGGATCAGTTCCGCTTTTGGCAGGTTGGCAGCATTGGAGGTGCATCTTTTGAGGATATCCGGGTGGTGTTGCCCTATCTGATAGGAGGATTTTTGTTGGCGTTTTTACTTGTGCCATCGTTAAACGCTATGGCGCTGGGCGATGACATGGCTACCGGACTTGGCGTGAATGTTGCATTGGTTCGTGCACTGGCGGCGTTTAGCGGTGTACTTCTATGTGCATCGGTCACAGCACTTGCAGGGCCTATCAGCTTTGTTGGTCTTATGGTCCCGCATTTGGTTCGTATGCTTGCTGGCCCTGACCTAAAAAGGATTATGCCGTTATCAATGCTTTGTGGGGCTTGTGTACTCTTATTGTCTGATGTTCTCGGGAGAATTGCCGGAAAGCCCGGTGAACTGGAATCCGGGATCATCACATCCTTGATTGGTGCCCCTGTTTTTGTTGCAATTATTCGAAGGGTAAAGGTGCGTTCTTTATGACCGATAAAAGCATACCTGTGATTGGATACTATAAAAGAAAAAAACGATACTACATCACGGTGTTCGTGTTGCTTATATTGGTACTTATGCTTGCCTGTACGATGATGATTTATGGAAACACAATATATTCCCCCCAAATAGTTTTGGAAGTGCTAAAAAGCAACGAAACAAAAGGGGCCGCATTCACCATAAAAACGCTTCGGTTACCCCGTATGTTTGCAGCTCTCTTTTGCGGAATATCTTTTGGCCTGGCTGGCAATACCTTTCAGAAACTGCTTGGAAATCCCCTTGCCAGCCCGGATATCATTGGTATCACTTCTGGGGCAAGCGTTGCTGCGGTATTCGGTATCCTCGTATTAAAATTGAATAGTAGTATTGTATCAGTTTTAGCGGTTATATCGGGATTGCTCGTTGCTTCTACTATCTATTTTTTAGCACACGACAACCGTTTCTCCAACGAAAAATTGATCCTTACTGGAATCGGGATACAAGCTTTTTTAAATGCTCTCATTTCATGGATGTTGCTGAAAGCGTCCGAATATGATGTGTCTAGCGCATTAAGGTGGCTTAGCGGGAGTTTGAACGGAGTAACTTTAGAGCAAATTCCACCACTTGCAGTGGTGGTGTGCATCGCATTTGGGGCCATGTTACTTTTGAATCGGCATTTGGAAATCCTGCAACTGGGAGACTCCCATGCAAAAGTGTTGGGGTTGAACATCACAGCGGTGCGGCTTGGATTGATTTTATGTTCGCTGCTTTTGATTGCATTTGCCACTTCTGTAACGGGACCGATTGCATCCGTAGCATTTCTATCGGGACCAATCGCATCCAAAATGTGTAGAGGAAAGAACAATCTCATTACTTCAGCATTGATTGGGGCGATTCTTGTTATGATTTCGGACATGATCGGGCAATATGCCTTTCCCTCTCGTTATCCTGTAGGCGTTATTACAGGAATTCTCGGTGCCCCATACCTGATTTGCCTTCTTGTTCGCATAAATAGAAAAGACATTTAAGAAACGCTGTTTTTAACAAACGAATCGGATATTTGCAAAAATAGGAGTCTTACAAGATGAAGTCTCATACATTGATGGTCGAACATTTGGATGTTGGATATTCCGATAAAACGATTATTTCCAATGTAAGCCTGGCCATTCCTCAAAATAAAATCAGCGTCATTCTTGGCGCAAACGGGTGTGGAAAGTCAACTCTTCTGAAAACTATTTCCAGACTTTTAATGCCTCAAAAAGGGCAAATTATATTGGACGGGAAATCCATATCAAAAATTCCACCCAGACAATTGGCAAAAACGCTGGGGCTTTTGCCGCAATCACCAATAGTCCCGGAAGGTATTCAGGTGATGGACCTTATATGTCGGGGGCGTTTCCCATATCGCCAGTTTTTAAAAAGTATGACAAAAGAAGACTTTAATTCTGTGAACGAAGCAATGGAAATTATGGGAATCACAGACCTCGCAGATAGAGCCGTAGACGAATTATCCGGCGGTCAACGGCAACGGGTGTGGATTGCATTGTCATTGGCTCAACAAACGGATATCTTGTTGCTGGATGAACCAACCACTTTTCTGGATATCGCCTATCAGGTCGAAATTCTGGATATGCTAACCGATCTTAATCGAAGGCATCAAACCACCATTGTCATGGTATTACATGATATCAATTTGTCGGCACGCTATGCAGACCATTTGTTTGCCATGAAAAATGGTCAACTTATAGCTCATGGCATTCCATCTGAAATCATTACCCCTAAGTTGATGAAAAATGTATACGGTTTGGATTGCGAAGTAATCAGTGATCCTGTATCTCATGCGCCAATGATTCTTCCAAAAGGAAGACATCATGTGTTCTCTGACAACTGATTACGGAAATGACTAGGCGTAATGCCACGTCAGATTTAAATATATTTGCAAACGCGGCCGAGCTTTTGCGAGCCAATTTCAACAACAATCTCGATAATCGTATAATCTGTGTTGCAGAATAATCTGGTAGAAATGAAGGAGCTTGCATCCCTTGTGATTCTATCACGCACCTTAATTGATCTTCTCGGTATCGTTCTGCGTTATCTTTGCTTTTCCTATATGGATAGGTATAACGGGCGTCTTTGTCTTCGTCAGATGTAGGAAATGAAATTTCTTTACTGCTTAAAAAATATGCCAAGAATTCGTGACAAAGTGCTTTTTTGCAGGACTGACGCCATTCTCTTTTGCTTCAAAAATCATATAAACGCTGCTCATAGAATAGGTTTCATGAGCAGCGTTTTTGTGTTGGGTAGCTTGAGCGAGCGACAACCACCAGCTAAGCTGGTGGAATAAAAACGGCTTTAGCCCTAGACAAAGAGAAACCTCCCCGTAGAATAGAGTGTGGGTTTGCCAACCACATTCTAGGAACAGAGAGGTTTATCTTTGAAATGAAAAATAGCAAAGACTAGGAAAGAACAAAAAGAAAATCCAAGAGTACATTAAAAATCAACTGCAACAGGACCAGATTGCCGATCAGTTGAGCCTTAAGGAGTTCGTGGACCCGTTTACGGGTAGCAAGGAAACTAAGGCGTAAATAAAAGGGCCCCTTGAGGGGCCTGCCACGAGACAGGAATGCAGTTGGCAGACCCATTCGTGGCCCCTTAAGGGGCTTTGCTAGTATTATGCCCTTCTAGGGCTTACTCAAGCCACCGGCTCAGCCGGTGGTTTTGACTCTAAATGATGATATTGGGAAAAAATACCCTTAACAAATCTCGTTCCATTGCGGTGTCGTATCACTTTATGCTAATGGATACGGTAAAGTGAGACCACAATCATTGAGCGGTATCGCCGTTGTGAAAGCAGCGTTCAAGAAGTTCTCATTGCAATGTATCTGGCAGGAGTATCTATGCGGCATGTGGAGAGATATTACCGAGGCCCTATGGACAAGCGAAGTATCGCTTAGACTATCAGAAAACTGAACAAGAAAGTGTACGTCTATGTTGAGGAACGAGAGGAACCATACTCTGCAAAGCGGACGTTGTCCCATGTCTATGTGTATGGGATCTACCTGGGCCGCAACTGGGGCGGAGAGTTTGAAAATGTAGGCATGGGGGTAAACTAGGATGGCTATCGCGAGATTCTTGCGCAGCCGAGAGAGAGATGACAAGGCCGGCTGGATCCGATTTCTTCCAGTGGGTGCGTGGCCGAGGTCTAAATGAAGTCAAACTGGTAGTTGAAGACAAGTGCCTTCATGCTAATAGGCAATACAAATATATCTGCCGGATATTTTTGACGAAATTCTGTGATATTCATTGTTGCTTCCTCACTTTAACAATTTCAGCTGTATCATTTTCACCATGCGCAAAGCATCAGAAACTGTCATGCTGATTTTTGTAGACAATTTCAGACCATTCCTGGGGATGTGGTAATAGTATGGTTCCTCCGCAAGAACCTTGACTTTACCGCCGATTTTTTTGGTCAGCTCCGTTGCCGAATCTACATAGAAAAACATCTGCGCATCGGCATGGCCCAACTGCTTCATGTATTTTTTTTGCATCATAGCCATGCCGCTTTTGTTTACAGTATCAAAAATAAGCGTTATCTCTCCATATTGCTGCAGTGTTTGCAACAGGCATACAACCTTGGCCTCCTCAAAATAATGGAACAGCCCCCCGGCAGTGACCAGAATCGGCGCATTTGGTACATCGGCGCGAACTTGTCTGATCCAGTCCTCTGCAAAGGCGTCTCCGGCAAGGTAGGTTTCCCTCTCCGGCTCCGGCAGCAGCTTCCGTCGATATTCCATCACATGAGGCAGATCCACAGCATACCAGTGTGTATGCCCGTTGTCACAGCGATAATAAGCTGTCTCCAGGCCGCAGCCGAGTTGAACAATCGCGCCGTCCGGACTGCGCTCCAGAAAGGCCTGAACGGTTCGATCCATATTGGAGGATCGGACGGCGGAGGCCAGCAAGGTATACTGGCTCTGCCGTCCAGCCTTCAGCAGGCTGGACGGCAGCTTTTCCTTCAGCTCCAGCGCCTTTTGGTCGAATAAGATCTGCTGGCAATGCTCACTGGCATAGATTCTTCCCAGCATAGGGACAAACAGTGTGTCCTCAACAATACCCAACTTAGACATGGTTATCCTCCTGTTTAAGTTTTGATGAATTCTGTAATTAATTTGAATATTCATCCGTCCGCGCCAAATGCCCGCCGGTCCGGTCCATCACCGCCGTGAATTAGGCGACAGATCAACCTGATTACGCTTTGTAAGCCGGAGAGAAGGTGGTACCACTCTTGACCGTAAAAGTTACTGTGGAACAGAGCCAACGAGTGCTGTAAGCATCATAAAGATTTTCCTCTCAAAACAAAGAGAGCAAACAGCCATCGATGAGCGCAACAAGCAGAAACATCACAATTCCACGCAGAAAAGATGAAATGTGCTTTCCCGGATCAGCGTACAGCTCCGGCTGATTTTCCGTGCCGGTGAACCGCACTCGCTGGGTGTGTCGCCACCAGATTAGGTCGATTACTAATAAATCAAACAGATTCAGCGCCTGCCCCAAAAGCAAGGCGTTTAAAAAGTTTCCTGCAAAGTTTTCCTGGCGAGTAAAAATTCCCAGCGCAAACAGTAGAAAGCTAAACAGCAGCAGATTGTTTGTGAAGACGGCCACAGGACTCCGTTGCAGAATTTTTTTTGCCAGCTCCGGACGGGTGGATACAATCTTCTGCACTGCACGCGGATAAGACGAGAAATTACGGATGTTTTTCTCATCGCTCCCGGTACCAAGCCAGCAAACGCCCCAAAACACGATACACAGGAAAACGCCTTCGATCAGTAGTATTTGAATCATCTCCATTTCCATCTTCAGAATGATCATTGCCGCTCGTCGGCAAAAGCCCAAGACCTCCCGAACGGTGTCAAAAAACAGTACATCCGGATATCTTGTGCGCCTCAATTCTTACAGTTCACCAAAATATATTGAGAAGCAGCCCCAGTCCCGCTTGAGCCACTGCCAGGATGGGACACATCAAAAACGGCCATTGAAGAAGGTGCTCCGGCAGAGCGTAATTCCTCATCCAGTTTTTGAATGTATAATCAGGATGTCCCTCCGTACCGGGAATGACAAACCGGTGTTTTGCCTTCTTTTGGATCAGCCAGAAATCCAGGAAGAGCAGATCACAGAAATTGACCATCATCCACTGGATATACCCGGTCAGGGTCAGATGCCAGAATCCTGTTGTCCCGCCATCCAAAGTACTAATCGCACCATAAATAAGAAGGGGCAGAAGTTCTCCGAAACAGATCCAAAGCCAGTAAGAACGTTTTTCTGTCGCGGTAGGCGGCTCTTTCGCCGCCTTGATGATGGCGGGGGGATAACAAGGGAACATCAGCCTGGGACAATACAGTGCTGTCAACCCGGCAAGCAGGTTAAAGTAAGCTGCCATAGAGCAACACCAAAGGCATGGAACATTACATAGTCCAGATTGCACATGTAAGGAAGATACTCCATGTAGCCTCTCGCTTTGCAAAACTCATAGATGGGGCAAACCTGGTTGTGATAGATGACGGGGTACTCTTCTGTGGGGGTCATGGTCTGTGTTACAAAGCCTCCTGGATTTCTTGCGGCGTTTTCCGCATTCTTTCTGTCTTTTCGACGCAAGGCATTGTTGACAAGACCGGGGCAATGGTTGAACACTCCGCCAATCAGCCGGCGCAACGGTCGGGGAACTCTGTCAAAGTACCGCTCATAGAGGGTGGTGGACAAACGTCCCCAGTCTTGGATGGAGAGACCGTATCGTTTTCCCACAACACCAATGGCAATAAAGAACATACAGCCAGTTAGATTTTTGGTGCCGCTGCTTCTGTCGCCGCCGATAAAAGGAAAATGCTCCAGCATCTCCTGCTCGTAATACTCCCAAACCTCAGCGAAAATCTGGGGATAAGGCTTTCGGAAAATCTCCTCCAGTTCAGGCTTGATAAGTTTCAGATAATTGTTCATTTCCCGCTGAAGTTTATTCTTGCTTTTTTGATAATACGCATGCATATTACCGCCTCCGTATCCCTGTATAGTACCGCGACATCTTCAACTGGTGGTTGCCCATTGCTAACTGATTTTACTATACTGCATTCTTGCGTTGCAATCAATCGCTTTGTTGAGTTTTTGTCACCAAGAACAAGTGGGGATTTTTTCGACAGGGGCCTTTGTAATGGATGACTGCTGTCGCTCACCACCGGATATTTTTATTATAAAACGGATGGTATCTGTCCAGTAATTTTCAATAAATTCATCGCAGTGAGTGGTTTGGGTGCGTTTTTTCCGATTTCGCTGTGACCGCAACGACAGAAGTCGTCAAATCCAACTTAAAGTATACATATGTCTTGTTAGTTCGTTTGTGGGAACAGGGGTAGAGCAACGGATGGTTGCTTTGCTTTTGGCTCCTGCTGTGGTACAATCCAGGTAAGGTGGTGATTGACATGGATACAAAAGAAATTCTTCTGGAACTACGCACTAACCACGGACTCTCCCAAGAGCAGCTGGCGCAGCAGGTCCATGTGACCCGACAGGCGGTTTCCCGTTGGGAGACTGGCGAAACAGTGCCCAATACAGAAACTCTGAAGCTGCTTTCCAGGCTGTTTGATGTGTCCATTAATACGCTGTTGGGCTCGCCTCGACAGTTGGTCTGTCAATGCTGCGGCATGCCGCTGGAGGACACCAACATTAGTCGGGAGCCGGATGGTTCCTTCAATGAAACATACTGTAAGTGGTGCTATGCAGACGGAAAATTTGTTTACACAAGCCTTAACGAACTACTGAATTTCCTGGAGAGTCATATGTCCAATGAGACATGGTCACCGGACCAGGTCAGAGTCTATTTAGAAGAGCGGCTGTCGAAGTTGAGCCATTGGAAAAAGCCAGAGACATGAACATTCCTATGAGGAAAATACGATATCATTGGTGTGAAAATACAGAAGCGCAGGCATTAGGGGGACAATGTCTGCGCTTCTGTATTTGCGTTAAAGTTATTGTTTTATAGCCCTGAACACAGCAGAAAAGCAATTTGTCAGGAAAGCATTTTATTCACAGCAGTCTCCAAACGATGTAGAATCATTGGGACGCTTCGTTCGCGTTGCTTTCATGCTTATGACAACACTTTCGGCAACCGTGATTTCCATCGTGCCCACAGCGGCAGTGACCATCAGGATTAAAGGGGTCAAAATGAAACAAATCCACTTTTTCCGCAGGAACCGGAATATTGACCATGGGGATACCTTTGTATTCAAACATATAAACACTCCTTACTTATAACTCATAGTATTTTTGCTCTGAAACTAAAGTTATGCTTGAGCTTAGATAAAGGATAGCTGTTATTGGATCAAGCACATAATTTGTAAAACTGTATGCTTCACGGTAGGACTTTTACAAAAACAGTAATAGACTGATCGCCATAACGACCATGCCTGAAATAAGACCGTAGAGAGATAGATGGTGCTCGCCATATTCCCGGGCAGCCGGAAGAAGTTCATCAAAGGAAATAAACACCATGATACCTGCTACGCCGGCAAACAGGATCCCAAATACAGAGGCACTCATAACGGGGCACAGAACCAGCCAGCCAAGAAGAGCGCCTAAGGGCTCTGCGAGTCCTGAAAGGAAAGAATAATAAAAGGCCTTTTGCCGTGAACCTGTGGCCTGATAAATGGGAACGGACACTGCGATTCCCTCCGGAATATTATGAATTGCAATGGCTACAACAATGGGGATGGCTACTTTTGGTTCCTGCAAAGCCGAAACGAATGTGGCAAGGCCTTCCGGGAAGTTGTGTATAGCGATTGCAAGCGCAGTGAAAACACCCATACGCATCAAACGCTCAGGCTGTATGGAACCCGTCTCCGAGTCCTCCATGAGTCTTACTTCGTGTGGATTTTCTGCAGCTGGAATCAGTTTGTCGATTATCGCAATCACCAGCATACCGCCAAAAAAAGCTGCAACCGTTATCCAGCTGCCTAGTCGAGTGCCCATCTCGGTGATCAGTGCATCCTGTGCTTTGAAAAATATCTCGATCAATGAGACGTAAATCATGACACCAGCAGAGAAGCCCAGAGAAATCGACAAGAACTTGCGATTGGTGTGTCGGCTGAGGAATGCGATGCAGCTGCCGATTCCGGTACTAAGTCCAGCTAGCAGCGTAAGAAAAAGGGCGAGTAAAACGGTATGATCCAAAGAATACCTCCTTCAAGCTGGTTAGGCATGACTAACTAACTTGATTTTATCACTTTGAATATAGCATGTCAATGGTTGACATTTACAAAACGGGATATGTTTAAATGTATTTGCGATCTTATCTGTTCCTTTGCAGGATAAGAACAAGGTGGTCTCAGCATAAAAGACTCTATCAGATGAAATTCACAGAGCGATTTTATTGACAATGAAATGAAGATGACATATCATATTGCATATACCCCTAATGGTATGGAGGTGTATCTATGAGACAATGTATGGACGCAGAAAACTTACACCGTCGCTTAAAGAAAATTATCGGGCAAGTTCAGGCAATTGACAGAATGGTCGATGAAGATGTGGCCTGCGAGGATATTCTCTCCCAGATCAATGCGGCGAAATCCGCTTTGCATCGAGTTGGCCAAGTCGTTCTGGAGGGACATATCAAGCATTGTGTTCGAGATGGCATTGAGCACGGTGACGCAGATAAAACAATCGAAAACTTCACAAAAGCAGTCGAGCGTTTTGCTAATATGAGATAAAATTAGACAGCGGCCGTCATAGGTCGCTATTTTTATTTTCCCTTGACAAACCTATACCCCTATACGTATAATGGCGTTATACCCCGGTAGGTATGGAAAGAAGGTATACTATGAAGGCGTTGATAGAAAAACTGGAAGGATTTCTGGAGTGGGGAGGAATCACTAAAGATATTATCTGTTTGCTGCTTGGCGGGGCCTCTCTGGTTGTCAGCATTTTTGATCTTATACCCCTTCCTTTTGATGCAGCCTGGATAGCAATCATCCTGTGTGGGCTTCCTATTATTTTGGAGGCTATTATCGGACTTGTTACCGCCTTTGATATCAAAGCAGATGTTCTTGTATCCCTTGCTCTTGTTGCATCTGTTTTGATTGGGGAAAATTTTGCGGCTGGCGAGGTTGCCTTTATCATGCAGTTGGGCGCATTGCTGGAAGAGTTAACGGTTTCCAAAGCCAGAGCAGGGATTGAGAAACTGATTCATCTTACTCCACGGACAGCAAGAGTCCTAACTGAGAACGGGGCGAAGATAATCCCGGCCGAACGGGTAGTGGTCGGTGATAGAATTCGTGTTTTACCAGGAGAAACGATTCCTGTGGACGGTGTAATCGTGTCTGGGCAGACCTCTATTAATCAGGCGATTATGACAGGAGAATCCCTGCCTGTTGATAAAGTTATTGGCGATGAGGTTTCTTCCGGTACTGTTAATCAGTTTGGAGCGTTTGAAATGAAAGCGACCAAGGTTGGTGATGACAGCTCCATTCAGAGAATGATCCGATTGGTACAGTCGGCGGATGCGGAGAAAGCCAAAATTGTTGGGCTGGCAGATCGATGGGCGACTTGGATTGTTGTCATTGCACTGAGTGCCGCTGCACTGACCTGGTTCTTTACTGGAGAAATTATTCGTGCGGTAACTATTTTGGTTGTGTTCTGTCCGTGCGCGCTAGTACTGGCTACGCCTACAGCGATTATGGCTTCCATCGGCAATGCCACGAAGCATGGATTTTTGGTGCGGGAAGGAGATGCTTTGGAACGCCTTGCCAACGTATCTAAGATCACCTTTGACAAAACCGGAACCCTGACATGTGGAACTCCGAAGGTTACGGCAGTGGATAGTGTTTCGGATTTTACCCAGCAGGAAGTTTATGCTTATGCTGCCGCCGCTGAACAGCTTTCCGAGCATCCCCTGGGGAAAGCGATTGCTTCCTGCTATAAGAAGCAATCGAATGCTGTTATAGCACTGGCGGAGCAATTTACTATGCTCCCTGGCGAAGGAGTGACAGCACTCGTAAATGGAAAGACTGTAAAAGCTGGTAATCTAAAGTTGCTGAAGGATGTTCCGATTTCTCATTTTGTCGCTGCAGCGGTGGGAAAATATCTTCTGGAAGGCGGGACAGTTATTTATGTTTCCGTTGACGAAATCCTGGCGGGTTACATTGTATTGTCTGATACGGTGCGACAGGAATGCGCCAGTATGGTTCGTGAAATTTGTGAATTGGGTATTCAGCCTGTGCTTCTTACTGGAGACCATCCAAATGCAGCCAATGTAATCGGCAGACAGGTGGGGATTCAGGAAATCCACGCAAATTGTTTGCCGGAGGACAAATTGAAACAGATCGGAGAGTTTCAAGCGGCCGGAAATGACGTGTGCATGATTGGGGATGGCATCAATGATGCGCCGGCACTCAAAAAGGCCAATGTGGGAATTGCCATGGGAGGAATAGGAAGCGATATTGCAGTGGATGCCGCAGATATCGCGTTGGTGGATGACGAGATAAAAGAGCTTCCTCATTTACTGGCACTGTCCAAGAAGATGATGAAAACAATCAAATTGAATCTTGCCTTCTCTATGGGGTTAAACTTTCTGGCAATTACCCTGGCTATTACTGGTATACTAGGGCCGGTTGTCGGTGCATTGGTTCACAATGCTGGATCTGTTGTTGTGATTGCCAATTCTGCATTACTGCTTCGATGGAAGAAATCTTAATAAAAAGAGACTGTCTGCTAGTAAAGTGTTCTGAAATTATCGGCTCTGGATTGTGAGAGGGAAGATACGTGACGAAATATCGAGCGGTTTGTCTCTTGCAGCCAGAGAGATAGCGAATGGATGAGTTGTTACCTGAGAGAATACAATAAAAGAAGTCGGACGGCGGTTATGCTGTCCGACTTCTTTTATTGCTTTGGGTAGCTTGAGCGAGCGACAACCACCAGCTAAGCTGGTGGAATAAAAACGGCTTTAGCCCTAGACAAAGAGAAACCTCCCCGTAGAATAGAGTGTGGGTTTGCCAACCACATTCTAGGAACAGAGAGGTTTATCTTTGAAATGAAAAATATCAAAGACGTAGATAGTTTAAGCCATACGACATGGAGATGTCAATACCATGTAGTGTTTGCACCGAAATATCGGAGAATGGTGATTTATGGCCAAATCAAAAAAGATATTGGTCAGATACTTCGCAAACTATGCGAGCAAAAGGATATTGAAATAATTGAAGCAGAGGCCTGCCCGGACCATATCCATATGCTGATAAGTTTTTCGCCGAAGTACAGCATTTCTTACGTTATGGGATATCTCAAGGGAAAGAGCAGCCTCATGATTTTCGACAGACATGCGAATTTAAAGTACAAGTATGGAAATCGGCATTTCTGGGCCAGGGGATACTTCGTGGATACGGTAGGAAAGAACAAAAAGAAAATCCAAGAGTACATTAAAAATCAACTGCAACAGGACCAGATTGCCGATCAGTTGAGCCTTAAGGAGTTCGTGGACCCGTTTACGGGTAGCAAGGAAACTAAGGCGTAAATAAAAGGGCCCCTTGAGGGGCCTGCCACGAGACAGGAATGCAGTTGGCAGACCCATTCGTGGCCCCTTAAGGGGCTTTGCTAGTATTATGCCCTTCTAGGGCTTACTCAAGCCACCGGCTCAGCCGGTGGTTTTGACTATTTTAACGAATGGTACCGGTGAGTTTTATTAAATTCATAAATCGACCGCGATCAGCTTCAAGCATTAAACGGTCCTCAGCGGCGTATGGGTTGTCACAGGTAAGCCAGTCATTCCATGCACAGGAAAAACAATCCATTTCGCTGATATTAAAGTTTTCGAGGTGTGCTTCAAATTTAGGCTTCCACCAGTCAATGGAATGCCACATTTGTAATGCGTCGTTATCCCATAGTAGCTTCATTTCTTCTGGAATATTCTCATGGAGTTCTTTTTTTATGCCGGGAAAAGCGAATGCTACCATAGCTCCCTTTTTTAAAGTGGGCTTCAGTATCTTTTCAAAATAAGTATTGTTGTTACCGAAATAATGGTAGGAATCTATACTGACCACTGCGTCAAAAAAGTTTTCCGCAAATGGAAGTTTGGTGGCATCGAGTTGCAACGGAATCGTCCGTTGCGCTACGCCTTTTTTCTGGAATCTGACATAATTATCGCTGGATGAAATCCATAAATCGACGGCAAAGACTTCGGCTTCATATTTTTGGGCTAAAAATATGGAGGAAAGACCTCGGCCACATCCTAAATCCAGAATTCGCATTCCTTTTTTATGGGCAAATTGCACGTGAGTTCCTCGGCGAGTGCCCAGGCGTTTGGGCCCATCATATTTTCACGTAAAAAGGAATGAGTGATGTTCATGGGCTATTCCTTCGCCTTTTTTTCCAAAGACTGCTTCACGTGTTGCTGAATTGCAGAAAAGGATGCTGCACTGATCACATGTTCGATTCGACATGCATCTTCCGTTGCTGTTTTTTCATCTACACCTAAGCGCATCAGCATCTCAGAAAGGACGGTATGACGCGTGTACATCGTTTGCGCAATCTCCAGACCGGTTTTCGTCAATTTGATTGCACCATCTGAATCCACCAGAACATATCCGTCTTTCTTCAGAATGGACAGAGCTCTGCTGACGCTGGGTTTCGAGTATTCCAAATGCTCCCCAACATCAATGGCGCGCACAAGGCTTTTTGTTTTTGAGAGAATATAAATCGTTTCCAGATACATTTGACCGGATTCATGAATCGCCATAGGGACCCCCCCCTGTCTGTGTGTTGATCAAATTTTTTTATTATACCACAAACAGCCATCAAGATTCAAATTGATTCATGTTGTTTTGATTCATCGAAATTCATGTTGTTTTGATTCATCGAAATTTGTTTTGATTTCACCTTGACAACGTAAGAAGGATGATGTATTATTTGGGAGACCGGTTAGAAGATGCTAACCATTTTTTATCGTACACTGGTTGCTTTATGCTAACTGATATTTTGATGACAGGTGAGAAGAATGACTTTGAAAGATGCCTTGGAAGGAAAAGAGTATTTCGTCCGGCAAATTAATACGGATGATGAGGAATTGAACGCGTTTTTATTTTCTCTTGGGTGCTATGAAGGAGAGCCGATTACGGTGATCTCCCACTTGAAAGGTGGCTGCGTTGTTTCTATTAAAGACGGGCGCTACAATATCGATAATCAACTGGCCGAGGCAATTCTAATCTGATATTGCCTCGCCCAGTCCATAGAAGGCATAGGTTGCTGCACATGTCGGTTAGCATAAGACAACCGCCGTGTGTTGTGATAAAAAATAGCGAAAACATAATAGAGGAGGAACTTACCATGCGTATTGCCTTGACCGGCAACCCGAACTCCGGCAAGACCACCATGTACAACGCTCTGACTGGGCGAAATGAAAAGGTGGGCAACTGGGCTGGTGTTACGGTAGAAAAGAAGGAACATCCCATTAAGAAAGCGTATTTCAGCGGTACCGAAGAACTGATTGCGGTGGATCTGCCCGGTGCCTACTCCATGTCACCCTTTACTTCTGAAGAGAGTATTACCAGTTCTTATGTGCGGAACGAGCATCCGGATGTTATTATCAATATTGTGGATGCCACGAACTTGAGCCGCAGCCTGTTTTTCACGACTCAGCTGCTGGAATTGGGCATCCCCGTGGTGGTCGCCCTGAACAAGAGCGATATCAATGCAAAAAAGCAGACCGTCATTGATGTAGCGTCTCTCTCCGCCAAACTGGGCTGTCCCGTGGTAGAGACCGTCTCCACCGCCGCGGAAGGGCTGAAGGCCGTAGTGGATGCCGCTGTTGCACAAAGCGGTAAAATCCAAAGAGCTCCTTATGTCCAGGGCGACATTGATCTGACTGACAAGAAGGTTGTGGAGGAAGCCGACCGTAAGCGTTTCGCGTTTGTCAATTCCCTGGTCTCCCAGGTGGAGAAGCGGAAGGTCCTCACCAAGGACAAGGGCACGGGGGACGCCATTGACGCCGTGCTGACCAACAAGTTCCTGGGCATTCCCATCTTTGCCGTGGTCATGTTCCTGGTGTTTCAGATCTCGCAGGTCTGGGTGGGTCCGCTGATTGCGGACACGCTGGTGGCCTGGATCGAGACCTTCCAGGGCTACGTCGGCGAGGTGCTGCTGGCTGACGCCAATCCTCTGCTGACCGCGCTGCTGGCCGACGGCATCATCGGCGGTGTGGGCGCTGTCGTGGGCTTCCTGCCTCTGGTTATGATCATGTATTTCCTGATCGCGCTGCTGGAGGACTGCGGCTATATGTCCCGCGTTTCGGTGGTTCTGGACCCCATCTTCAAAAAGGTAGGTCTTTCCGGCAAATCGGTCATTCCCTTTGTTATCGGTACTGGTTGTGCCATCCCCGGCGTTATGGCCAGCCGTACCATCCGCAACGAGCGTGAGCGCCGTGCTACCGCTATGCTGACTCCTTTCATGCCCTGCGGCGCAAAGATCCCCGTGATCGCCCTTTTTGCCGGCGCATTCTTTGACGATGCGGGCTGGGTGAGTTTTACCATGTACTTCACCGGCATCGTTCTGATTTTCCTGGGTGCTCTGCTGGTCAACAAAATTGCCGGTTACAAGAACCGCAAGTCTTTCTTCATCATCGAGCTGCCCGAGTATAAAGTTCCCTCTCTGCTCTTTGCCCTGAAAGCTATGTGTGCCCGGGGCTGGGCCTACATCGTAAAGGCCGCCACCATCATTCTGCTGTGCAACACCGCTGTGCAGATCATGCAGACCTTCAACTGGAGTTTTGCTGTGGCCGAAACTGCCGATAGCTCTATTTTGGCCTCCATTGCCCACCCCTTTGCCTATCTGCTGATTCCCATTGTTGGCGTCCTCAGCTGGCAGCTGGCCGCCGCCGCTGTCACCGGCTTCATCGCCAAGGAAAACGTGGTGGGTACTCTGGCTGTCTGCTTTGTGGGTCTTGAGAACCTCATTGACACCGATGCGCTGGAAATGATGGAAGGCGCCGGCGCTGAGGTGGCGGGTGTTATCGCCATTACCAAGGTGGCTGCTCTGGCCTATCTGATGTTCAATCTGTACACGCCTCCCTGCTTTGCCGCCATTGGTGCCATGAATTCTGAGATGAAGAGCGCCAAGTGGCTTTGGGCTGGCATCGGTCTGCAGCTGGGTACCGGTTATACTGTGGGCTATCTCGTATACCAAATCGGTACCCTGATTACCACTGGTTCGGTGGGCGCAGGCTTTATCCCTGGTTTGGTTGCAGTGGTTGCTTTTGCTGCTGTACTGGTTTATCTGTGCACGAAGACTGAGAAGGACCTGAAGCGTGAATATGCGCTGAGTGGAGCAAATGCGTAATGATTGATTACATTTTAATCGCAATCATTTTGGTGATTGTTGCAGCAGCAGCTTTTTATGTTTACAAAGCAAAAAAAAGCGGAAAGAAATGTATTGGGTGTCCGGATGGCTGTTCGGCATGCAATGCAAAAAAGAATGGTTCCCATTGCAGCTGCGGTGCGCATAAACATAAGTAATACAGGACAAAAAGCTGCGGTTCTCCAATAGGGGGAGCCGCAGCTTTTCTTAGAAAGATCACAACAAGAACCCGAAGAGAAAACATATCTGTATCTTAATATAAAAGACTAGCTTTCGCTTTGACAGTCATATGGAGAAATGATACCATGGCAATAGTTAGCCGATACTAACTATTGCTTTTACCTTGATGTTAGTTTGAACTAACCGCATGGGCTTCTGATGAATCCTGCGGCTATAAATTAAAGAGGAGAAGGACGGGAGGTTTTGTGAAAAGCAAACGTGCCACAGAAGACTATGTAAAAACTATTTACCAGCTGTCACAAAAGGGAAAGGTTCGTTGTTGTCAGATAGCTAAGTGTTTGTCTGTGTCCCGGCCTACGGCATTGATGTCGATTAGAATTCTTTCGGAAGAGGGGCTGGTATATCAGGATGACCTCAAAAATATTTATCTGACCGAGAAGGGGATAAAATTGGCGCAAAAAGTGGAGGCCAAGCATCGAGTACTATATGAGTTGTTGGTTATGGTTGGAGTTGATGAAGAAATCGCTTCCAGAGATGCATGCAAAATGGAGCATGGGCTTGGAGAAGAGAGTTTTTTGGCTTTGCAATCGCTGGTCAGAGATCCTGATTAAGTGACTGAGTGTTTTGCACTTATTTGGAAATGAGGACGGGGTATGTTAATTGAATGTCTGAAGAAGGATATACAGGCAAGTGCAGTCCGGCTCGATGATATACCAGGGATTTACATCTGTCGGTTTAAAGGGGCAGGAATATCCGATAAAATTGTACTCCCTTTTCCTATGGAGGAAACTCCAGGGTTTGTTGAAGCTCTCTTTTGCACGGAAGGCGAAATCATCATACAGCGTGCGAACGATATTCCGTACAGGGCGGTAAAAGGAAATGTTCTGCTTTTGACTAATATGACAGAGTATACTTCGATCAATATCAGCAAAAACATGCAAGGAATTCTGGTAGCAATCGATAACTGCCGAATTAGTAAACAATTTTTTTCTCTCTGCGATATTTTAAAATTAGACCTGGAACAATTAAAATCTGAAATGAGGGAGTGGCCCGAGAGTATAATAATCGTTAACAATAGCTGGACACAGTCCCTGTTTGAGCTCTTGGACTTTATGCCTGAGGAAGCGGCCGGAAAGTATTGCTTTTTGAAATCTTTGGAACTGTTGTATGTTCTGTCTGCAAGGAATTGCGGAGAAAGCGGTAATGATCGGGCTGAAGAAAGTAGGCGTATGTGCCGAAGTGTATTGGATGCCAAACGATATATGGAGGAGCACTTATCTGAGAAGATCACCATAATTCAATTAAGCAGAATGCTTTCTGTTTCGCCTACCTATTTGAAGGCGGAATTTCGTCGCATACACGGAATGTCTATTCACCGCTGGCTGATGGAATTACGTATGCGGAGAGCCGAAGAATTGATTTGCTGTACGGATCAGCCTATTTACCAAATTGCACAAGAAGTCGGATACGAGGGTATGAGTCAATTCAGTACGGTTTTTAAAAAGCATTATGGCGTTACGCCGGGACAATTTAAAAAAATGTCAAAAACCATAACAAGGTGTCCGTTTCAATAATGACAGGCAGAGAAGGCCCATGTATAATAATTGGACACTCAACACCATCTTGATGCAAAAGGAGTGATCTCAGTGAAACAACATCGTTTCTGGGCCTGGGGTGCAGTAATTTGCATGATCATGGTTATGGTCACGGGCTACAAGCGGAAATGATAGAAAGGAAGAACTAAAATGGGAATGTACTCTAAACTGGCGTGCTTTGTGGGCGGTGCTCTGTTTGGCTCTTTCGGAGTCAAGCTTCTGGCGAGCAAAGATGCGAAAAACGTATATGTGCATGCAACTGCTGCAGGATTGCGCATGAAAGATTCCGTAATGGAAACGGTTACTAATGTGCAGGAGAATGCAGCCGACATTCTTGCCTCTGCCAAAGATCTCAATGAAGAGCGCGCCGCTAAGGAAGCTGAAGAGAATGCAGCAGCCAAAGTGGAAGACGTGGAAGCCTGACATCAGCAGAGGGAGCCGCCCCCACGCGGCTCCCTTTTTTCATGAAGGAGGATAACTCATGAATGCAACAATCTTGTACGAGAGTCGTGGCCGAATCCGTATCAGACTGCAGCAAAGGCGAATGACTCCGGAACAGGCAGATCAGTTGGAAGCCTGGCTGCAGAGTAGGGGCTGGGCAAAGAGGATCACTGTCCATGAACGCACCTGCTCTGTAATTGCGTATTATAGTGGAGACAGGCAGGCGGTTTTGGACGATATTCGTCGTTTTTCCTGGAAAGATGCAGAAAAGAATGTGAGTTTGCCAGTTCACAGCAGTCGTGCCTTGAACCGGGAATTTGAAGAAAAATTAGTGGGCAAAATTGTGATGAAGGCAGCCTGCACGTTGTTTTTGCCGTCCCCATTACGAATTGCTCGAATTCTCTGGCATATGATTCCTTTTGTGCGACGTGGTTTGCGCTGCCTATTACAGCGGCGAATCAAAGTGGATTTATTGGATGCTCTGTCGATTTCGATTTCTGCTTTCCGAGGAGATTTTGGTACTGCCGGAGCGGTGATGTTTCTGCTTGAAGTGGGAGAGTTGCTCGAGGAATGGACCCGAAAAAAATCCATGGAGGATCTGGCCCGGTGTATGTCACTCAATGTTGATCGGGTTTGGCTTCGTACGGCGCAGGGAGAAGTACTGGTTCCAGTGTCTCAAGTGCGGCCGGGAGATGCAATTGTTGTGCGCGCAGGAAGCGTCATCCCTATGGACGGTATTGTTCTGGAAGGGGAAGCAACTGTTAATCAGGCTTCGCTTACCGGAGAGTCCATACCGGTTGCCAAACGAGCCGAGAGTGCTGTTTATGCGGGCACTGTGGTGGAGGAAGGCGAATGCGTTCTGGAAGTAAAACAAGCATCCGGACAAAGTCGCTACGATCAGATTGTACATATGATTGAACAATCCGAGCAGATGAAATCGGCAGCTGAAAGCAAGGCGACTCATCTGGCGGATAAGTTGGTTCCTTACACTTTTTTCGGCAGTCTGTTGAGTTTTGCCTTAACGCGCAATGTAGCGCGTGCTTTGTCGGTTTTGATGGTGGACTTTTCCTGTGCGCTAAAGCTGGCAATGCCTTTGGCGGTTCTCTCTGCTATGCGAGAGGCTGGCAGGGCTCATGTTACAGTTAAAGGAGGAAAATTCCTGGAGGCGGTAGCTGCGGCAGATACCGTTGTTTTCGATAAAACAGGTACCCTTACACATGCTTGTCCCCGGGTAGCAAAGGTCATTCCCTTTGGAGAGAACAAAGAAACCGACATGCTTCGTCTTGCAGCCTGTCTGGAAGAGCATTTCCCGCATTCCATGGCGAATGCAGTAGTGGAAGAGGCAAAACGACAGGGGCTGACCCATGAGGAATTCCATTCAAAAGTGGAATATCTGGTGGCTCACGGCATTGTGAGTACAGTGGATGGTAAGCGTGTATTGATCGGTAGTGCACATTTCGTTTTTGAAGATGAGAAATGCAAAATTCCAGAAGGAGAGCAGGAACGATTCGCCATGCTGCCGGAAGAATACTCCCATCTGTTCCTGGCGATAGGCGGGCAACTGGCGGCTGTGCTCTGTATCTCTGATCCTCTGCGAGAAGAGGCCACCGCAGTGCTTCGTACATTGCGAAATATGGGAATTAAACGAACAGTGATGCTTACCGGCGACAGTCAACGTACAGCAGCTGCCATAGCATCTCAGTTAGGTGTGGACGAGTTCAGAGCAGAGGTATTGCCTGCAGATAAGGCTGAGTTTGTCGCACGCTTGCGCAAAGAAGGACATACGGTTTTAATGGTAGGGGATGGAATCAATGATTCTCCCGCGCTTTCCGAGGCGGATGCAGGAATTGCCATCAGCGATGGTGCGGCATTGGCCCGAGAAATTGCAGATATTACCATTGCTGCTGATAGTCTTTGGGAGCTGGTAGAGCTGCGTCATGTTGCGATGGAACTGATGCGGCGGATACATTCTAACTATCGTTTTGTGATTGGATTTAATGGTGCACTTATCGCATTGGGGGTAATGGGCATTTTGCCGCCAGCGACTTCCGCTACGTTACATAATTTGTCCACATTGGGTGTAAGTTTGAGAAGCATGAGTCCATTGCCGAAAGTACAGAAAAATGTGGATACAATCATAAGTGGTGATTAATGTGAAAGCGGTGGCCACAGGCGGTACCTGCGAAATAAGCACATATGAGAAAGGGGTTATACCATTGCGTATGGTGAATAGCCGGACGAAGCTTTGGATGTGGTAACACACCTGACGGGAATTGCGAGAAGCCAGTGAAGTCAGATTGTTGCGGATCGGTTCTGTTTTGGTGTCTCTTGCCCAAAGAAGGAGATCCGTCAAAATCATCTTCGAAACGCTTTGGGAATTTTAGTTTATTTTGACTCCGCAGCTTCCCGAAAAAGACATTCTGCACAGTGTGACTGATACTCCTGATGGCGGTCGATGTACTGGTTTCCCCAATCGCTGAGTCCACTCAATACATTGAGCAGGGTTTTCCCGTTATCTGTCAACTGGTATTCTACCCGAACTGGAACTTCATTGTATTGTTCCCGATGCAGAATCCCATATTCCTCCAGATGCTTCAGAGATTGGGAAAGCATTACATTGGTAATACCAGGCACTCCGCGTTTGATCTGATTATAGCGCATAGGTCGGCCGTCCTTCAGCAGGCAGATAATACTCAGCCGCCACTTTCCGCCTATAATATCCATCGCTAGCCGCAACGGGCAAATCTCAACCTGGTTTTTCATAGTTCAATAATCCTCCCCAGATACGAAAAAGTATACCATATACAAAAAAACTGCGTTCTTGTCAATTTGCTTTCTCTCCATATAATGAAAGTAGATACAGAAATCATACCATGTATTGATAATTTATCAAGGGGGATTACTATGAAACTCTCAATTGTCTACGACAGCAAGACTGGAAACACTGCCAAGATGGCTGAATACATCATTGAAGGTGTTGCACAGGTTGCTGGAGCTGAGGCCAAAGCATTTTCTATTGAGTCCATTGACGAAGCATATGTGAAAGAAAGCGATGCCCTGATCGTGGGTACGCCTACCTATAACGGCTATCTTACTGCCCGCATGAAAGCCTGGCTGGAATCTGCTCCGGTCAAGTTAAATGTGGCAGGAAAATTGGGTGGTGCTTATGCTACGGCGGCCTTTATTCATGGCGGCGGTGATCTGGCCATTCAGTGCATCCTCACTCATCTGATGGTGGACGGCATGATGGTCTATTCCAGCGGTCAGGCCAAGGGAATGCCTGTAATCCATCTGGGACCGGTAGCCATCGGTCCGGATCTGGACTCCTTCGCCGAACTGTTCCGGATTTACGGAAAACGTATGGCAGAGCAGGCGATGCAGATTTCTTCCAAATAAGCAAAAGTGCCGAATTCCCGCAGCATTTCGGGGGATTCGGCACTTTTTGGATGATTTCGGTTATAGCCCTTTCCTTTGTGATCTTGTATCTGCTCACAGAGAGCGGCTGGACAGCATTTTAAATCGCATACTCCGATGGATGTCGGCAAATAAACTCCGGTATCCGTTGAGAAGCAATATATAATTAGGAGTTGGATAACAATGAAGTACGATTTTACCTCGATCATCGACCGCAACGGCAAAGATGCTATCGCAATGGATGTGGAGGCCGGTGTTCGGATTGGTTTTCTCTGCGGAGATGGCGTAAAGATCCGCGAAGGGTTCGATGTGATTCCTATGTGGGTGGCGGACATGAACTTCCCTACAGTCCCCACTATTCCCGAAGCCATTATTGAGCGTGCAAAGCATCCGGCCTATGGGTATTTCAATCCGACAGAAGAATACTTTCAGTCCATTATCACCTGGCACGAAAAACGCAATGGCGTGACCGGTCTGACCAAAGAGTGCATCGGTTATGAAAACGGTGTTCTGGGTGGCGTAATCAGCGCGCTGAATGTGATCTGCTCTAAGGGCGATAAGGTATTGCTGCATTCTCCTACCTACATTGGTTTTACCAACAGCATGACCAACAACGGCTTTGATATGGTACTCAGCCCTTTGAAAAAGGATGAGAATGATGTATGGCGCATGGATCTCGAGGACATGGAAGAGAAACTGCGCACCCAAAACATTCATGCTGCCGTACTCTGCTCTCCGCATAATCCCACCGGCCGTGTGTGGGAGCGCTGGGAGCTGGAAAAGGCCATGGAACTGTTTGAAAAGTACGATGTCAAAGTTGTTTCCGATGAAATCTGGAGCGACTTGATTTTGAACGGACACAAGCATATTCCTGCGCAGATGGTAAACGAGTGGGCACGTCAGAATACGGTAGCAGTGTACGCACCCAGCAAGACCTTTAACCTGGCTGGTCTGGTGGGTAGCTACCATATCATTTACAACAAGTGGCTGCGGGATAGAGTGCGCAAAGAGTCCTCGCTCCCTCACTATAACGATATGAACGTGCTGAGCATGCATGCACTGCTGGGCGCATACAAACCGGAAGGTTATGAATGGGTTGACGAGTTGAATCAGGTTCTCACGGAAAATGTGAATTTTGCCTGTGATTATATCCGAGATCACTTCGACGGCGTTGAAGTTTCCAAGCCGGATGGAACCTACATGCTGTTCCTGGACTGCACCAAATGGTGTGAGAAGCATGGGAAAACCATCGAAGAGGTACAGCGCGCTGGAATTGAGGTGGGTGTAATCTGGCAGGATGGCCGTATTTTCCATGGCCCCTGTGCGACTCGACTGAATCTCGCTCTTCCCTTGAGCCGAGTAAAAGAAGCGATGGAACGATTGGATCGTTATGTGTTCAATGCTTGAGTGAAGACCCAATCATCCTTTTGGAATGAAAAAGCGACCACTTTGTTGTACTGGTTCGACCAGAATGATTATCTGCGGCAATAAAACTCGCACAATGATACGGGAAGATACAGAATTAAGAAACTTCCCTCTCTACTGTCCGAAGTGCAAAAAGGAAACAAGCATCAATGCTCAGGATATGAAAGTCACGCTTGCAGAACACAAATAAGATTTTTATGTATGCCGCCGCATGGGTGATACCATAGCGGCGGTTTTTCGTGCCTATCGGCTGTCTCTGTCAAAGGATTTCTTTCTCTGTCTCGGCTGGTTTCTCTGCTTACCCTCCGCCTGAAGCTGACGCAGGCGTTTCAGCACGCTCTCTCGTTCAGGCGGCTTTGCCTGCTCTTTTTTGGCGGGTTTCTGTTTTTCCCTGACCTGTTGCTCCCATGCGGCAAGGTCACGATTGAACTGCTCCACAACAGCCTCCGCCTTACGGTAGGTTGCCATGTACGCCTGCACATCGGGATAACCGTCCTCTTTCAGAACATCGGGCAGTTTATCCAGCTTTTCAGCGATTTCCTTTTCTGTCCGCTGTATCTGCTCTGTGAGCGCCTTGCGCTCCTTACCCTTGAAAATCCCTTTTGTATCGGCAAGCTGTTGTTTCAGCTTCGGAAGTACCGTATCCTGCAAATGCCGGATTTCTTTCGCCTTATCCTGCGCCTTTATCATCAGCTTTTGCATGGTACGGAACTCTGCCATATCTATTTCAAGGACAGGCTTCGGCGGCATATCGTGTTCACGGATTAAGTTTTGCAGGAAGTCCTTAGCCTTGTTTACGATACTGCGGAACAGACCCGGCAGCCAGCCCTTGCTTTTGATAGACTGGCTCGCCTTTTCGTGTATCTCTGTCTGCTTGACTTCTAAAATCTTTGCTTCGGAGATACCTGATAATAACGCCATATCCGCTGTCCTGTTCCATTCCTGCCTTGCGGCATTATCGGCTTTGATTTCGTCCTCTTTGGGATTATTTTTGCCGATTTTCTTGGCCGGAAGATAGACGCTGTTTTTATCAAATACCTTTAAGTGCTGCTCAGGATCGGAGATATGGCAGTTAATAAGTTCTGTATACACTTCCTTTATCTCTCGGAGAAAAGGCTCTCCCTTAAAGCGTGTATCTTTGGTAGTAAACAGATGGCTTTCGTATACCTCGCCTTTTTTGATGACGGTACAGCCTTTCCGTATCTGCCCGTCCTCCCCCGTGATTTCCTTTTTGGTGCGGACACGCTTTCCAGTCTCGTCAAAGAACACGCTGCGGGAAGCAACCTTCACATCAGGTTCGGGGAGCAACCTCCTCTCGCTGAAAATCAGATGGATATGATAATTTGTCTTGCGCTTGTTGTGGTGGAGGGCGGACACGCACTCCACACCGTACCGCCTGCGGAACTCCTCTGTAAAGTCCGTGAGTACCTGCTGCGGCTCGTATTGCGTATAGATTTCGGGCAAGGCGATAATCAGTTCCCTTGCTTCGATACATTTGCCCTCTGTGCCGCTGCGCTGAAACTCCTGCTGGCTTTCCCTTGCAAGGTTGCTCCAAAAGGTGCTGTCGGCGGTGCGGTAGGTGGCATAGAGATTTTCCTGCCTTGCATGGCTTGTAATATACGATATTCGCCCTTTGACATTGGGCAGTTTTGACATCTGGATAAAACTGTGTCTCGGCATACATCATCTCCGTTTTCTGTTGTCAAGGTGCGTCCTTTTTTTGCAACCGTTTACGGTTGTGGCTGTCGCTGCGGCAGCGGTGACAGCCCCGTATCATACGCCGCAGGCGGTTGATACGGAAGCCCCCTGCAAGGGCGAAATACCCGGAGTACAAATCGAAGATTTGTGCGAGGGGTGTATTTCGCTCTCAAACGCCGAGGGCTTAGGGTTACTTTCCGAAAAGAGAATGGATGGTCATTCCACTCTGCGGACATCATCGGGCTTCAGAAGATTTCTTCCCTGATTGACCGTCAGAAACCGTTCCAGCGTGTCCCTGCGGATAATGGTCTTGCGCCCCACTTTGAGGACGGGCAGCTTTCCCCATTCCACCAGCTTCCGCATGGTGTTCCTGCCGATACCCGTACATTCTGCGGCTTCCTCTATGGTAAGTCCCATTTTGACTGCGCTCATTCTATCAACCTCCTTTTAGAATACTCATTTTGCAACTACTGTTTTATCATTATACTTATTCTGCCATCTCTTGTCAACCTATTTTGCAACCATTCATAGTTTGTTTACAACTTTCATTGAGATAAAGGTTGCAAAATAAGTATCGGCGTGTTATACTGATACCAGTCAGGAGGTGAACACCTTGAAAAAAGAAACCACATTCACCGCAAAACAGGTCGGTAGGAGGATTAAGGAACGCCGCACAGAGTTAAACATTACCATGCCGGAACTTGGCAGGCGTGTAGGCGTGAACAAATCCACCATTCAGCGGTATGAAGCGGACGGAGTTGATCCGAAGCGCACAATGGTTATCAACGGTCTTGCGGAAGCGTTGCTCACAACTCCCGAATGGCTGACAGGTCTTTCCGATGATAAGGAATATGACACCTATACTCTTTGCCAGCGGGATATTGAGGAACACATCAGGAAATATCTGGACACAGTTTCCTATACAGTAAAGGGCGAGCCGCACCAGCAGCTTCTCACGACATTTCTCGGCAAGATGGTTGACCTGTATACGGTTATGACCTGCTACTTTGCTGATGCTATGGAGGAAGTTGACCGTGTGGCGGAGGACAAAGGGCTGAAAGAGTCTCTTGGACGGTACGCCATAGAGTCCGGGGCAATCATGGAACAGGTATACCGCAAGAAGATGGAAGTACCGATTGAGGATATGAAACGGTTTTTAGACGGGATTTTACATATCCACGATGAGGGGCGCACAAGAATGTCGATGGGCGCACTTTTCGGGATAGTGGAGGAAGCCGAAGAAAGGCTTTCCGAAAAAGAAAATTCCGTGGCACCTTGACAAGTAAAGACGCCAGTTGACTTTCACTGGCGGAAGTGACACAATTACTTTACGCACACCATATGTCACAGTCCCGATTGCCACGGATAGAAAGGAGTTTTTTATCTATGGCAAAAGGTTCTGTAAGAAAGAAAGGCAAAAAGTGGTACGGACGCTTTTATATTGAAGATGAAAGCGGCAGAAAAGTGCAGAAAGAGTTTGCAGGCACAGAGAGCAAGGCGGAAACAGAAGCCATGCTCCGCAAAGCGATAGCGGACTATGAGGAAAAGCAGTTTGTCGGGAAAGCGGAAAACATCACGGTAGGCGATATGCTGGATATGTGGGTAGAGGAAGAACTGAAACCCGGCAACTTAAGCAACGGGACGGTCATGTCCTATCAGGGAACGGTCAACCGTATCAAGCAATATCCCATTGGCAAACGCAAGCTGAAAACCGTGACCGCCGACCATTTGCAGGCGTTCATTGATTTTCTGAGCTACGGTGGGACAAACCCGGACGGGACAACTTCAAAGCCCATGAGCAAAGGATATATGCTCCTGTTCTCGGCGGTGTTGCAAAATTCCTTCCGCTTTGCGGTTTTCCCGAAAAAACTGATTACCTTTAACCCTATGCAGTATGTGAAGCTGAGGGGCAGGAAGCAGGAAACGGATATTTTCTCGGACAGTGAGGAAGATACTTCCAGTATTCCTACTATCACCCATGAACAGTTCCAAAAGCTGGAGGAATTTCTCAAGGCAAAAGATAATCCCGCCTTGCTGCCTGTGCAGATAGCGTACTACACGGGGCTTCGTATCGGGGAAGTATGCGGCTTGACTTGGCAGGATATTAACCTTGAGGAACAATATCTCACGGTACGCCGAAGCATGCGCTATAACGGAACAAGGCACACAACCGAAGTGGGAACGACAAAACGGAGCAAAGTCCGCACCGTTGATTTCTGCGACACGCTGGCGGCAATCCTGCGGGCGGCGAGAACAGAACAGCGCAAAAACCGTTTCCGCTACGGGGAGTTTTATCACCTGAACTACTACAAAGAAGTAAAGGAAAAAGGGCGCACCTATTATGAGGTTTACAGCCTGCAAAGGACAGAGGAAGTCCCGGAGGATTACAAGGAAATCTCCTTTGTCTGCCTGAGAGCAGACGGGGCGTATGAAGCGCCGAGTACGGTAGGGATTATGTGCAGGGCGGCAAAGAAGAAAGTGAAAGGGCTTGAAGATTTCCATTTCCACACGCTCCGTCACACCTACACAAGCAATCTGCTTTCCGGCGGCGCAAAGCCGAAAGATGTGCAGGAACTTCTCGGACACTCCGATGTCAGTACCACAATGAACATCTACGCTCACTCTACAAGGGAAGCGAAGCGCACTTCCGCAAGGCTGCTGGATAAGGTGGTCGGCGGGGAATAAAAAGTTGCCCTTGTTTCGGCTCGTAAGGGCAAAAACAAGGGCAAACAGATAAGGTTTGAATGAAAAACAGGCGTGAAGCCTTGAAAAATCAATGGTTTTTGAGGATTAGATAGTTAAAATTCAATTTAGCAAGTGCGATATTTAAGAAAAAAGCAGCGGTTGCCAATAAACACACAAGTGCGATGGGCATTCCCCACAGGGCAGCAGCCCAGAACGCCAAAGGATGTTTCCCGAAATAAACAGAGAGTCCTTTTGTGAAAGAAGAAAACAGGAGGCTTTGAGAAGAAAATATGGTATGCTTTGTAAGCTGGCTTTCCTGCGTTGGATGAATTCTTTCTGCCGCAATATGGCTTGATTGCATCATAATAGCTGCACCTCTTTCGACGCTTCTCATGGTCATACTATAGCACATAGAGGTCAAAGAAGCCGTTAGGGAACTTTTTGGCTTGCTAAGATTTTGTTAAGACGGTTATCTTAATGGAATCTTAATGCGCTGATGAGCCTTCTTTACATTATTTCAAGGCAGAGTATGGTACAATAAAGACAAAAATGAGAAGCGGGCGATGGAAGATTGGATAATTGGTACGAGTCGGAATACGAAAAAGCAGATAAACCGCGGCAAGGCCGTTTGAAGATATTTTTTGGTTATGCCGCTGGTGTGGGGAAAACCTATGCGATGCTGAAAGCCGCTCATCGTGCGAAGGATCAGGGTGTGGATGTTGCAGTGGGGTATGTGGAAAAGCATACCCGCCCGGATACATTGGCGCTGTTGGATGGATTGGAACAACTCCCCACGTTGAAAGTAGAGTACAAAGGAATCGTTCTGAACGAGTTTGACTTGGATGCAGCATTGAAAAGACGACCTCAATTACTGCTTGTGGATGAATTGGCGCATAGCAATGCAGCAGGTTGCCGCCACACAAAACGATACCAGGATGTGGAAGAACTGCTGAGAGCGGGAATCGATGTATATACGACGGTCAATGTGCAGCATCTGGAGTCGTTAAATGATCTGGTGGCTTCTATAACGCAGGTTGCCGTCAACGAACGGATTCTCGACTCGGTGTTCGATTCAGCTGACCAGGTGGAGCTGGTGGACATTGAGCCGGACGATTTGATCCTTCGGCTTCAAACGGGTAAGGTTTACCAGAGGAACCAGGCCTCCCGTGCGTTGAATCACTTCTTTACAAAGGACAATTTGGTAGCGCTGCGTGAGATTGCGCTGCGCCGCACAGCTGACCGATTGAGCCGGAATGCGCAGCGGACAGGAAACGAGACTGCGGCGAAGGCAAGCGAGCATATTTTGATCTGCCTGTCCAGCTCACCATCGAATGCAAAGGTGATCCGTACAGCGGCACGGATGGCGGAGGCGTTCCATAGCAGTTTTACAGCGTTGTTTGTAGAAACGACCGAGACAAAGGAGCTGAAGGGAGAAAATCTCAAGCGATTGCGTGACAATCTGCGGTTGGCAGAGCAGCTTGGTGCACAGATTGCTACTGTTTATGGAGATGACCCGGCGGTACAGATTGCCGAGTACGCAAAGGTCAGCGGCATTACAAAAATTGTTCTGGGCCGTACCAACCACAAGTCCACGGTCTTTTTGAAAAGCAAAACACTGGTGGATAAGCTGACGAAACTTGCCGGTGACATTGATGTGTATATCATTCCCGACACACAGCCGCTCTACAAGAAAAAAGCATCCTTCATTCATCTGGAAGATCACAAATTTCGCTGGACGGATTTGCTGAAGGTTGTTCTGATTACGGCAGCAGCTACCGGAATCAGTTTTTGCTTCTATACATTGGGGCTGCGGGAAGCGAATATCATTACGGTATACATCTTGGGCGTTCTGCTGACGGCCATCTGGACAAACGGGCATCTCTATGGCGCGCTGGCATCGCTGCTCAGTGTTATCTCGTTCAACTTCTTCTTTACGGTACCACGCTTCACATTGGCAGCAAATGATCCGGATTACCCGGTCACGTTTTTGATCATGCTGGTGGCCAGTGTGATTTCCAGTACACTGGCCACACGGGTTAAAAAGCAGGCGCGCCAGTCTGCCCAGAAGGCATATTATATGGAATTGCTGATCAACAGCAATCAAAAGCTTCAGCAGGGGCGTGATGAGCAGGAAATCATTCAGATTGCGGCAGAGCAGGTGAGTGCACTCCTGGATCGGCCGGTGCTCTACGCTTTGGCGATGAAAGGACAGGAGCTTTCTTTTCAGGTATCGCCGCAAAGCGAAGCAAACAAACAACTCAGTGCAATGACGCCGGAAGAAAAAGGGGTTGCAGACTGGGTAATAAAGAATAACAAGCATGCGGGCGCGACCACCAATACGCTCTCGCACGCGCATAATCTGTATCTCTCTGTCCGGGGAAACCAGGAAGTAATGGGCGTGATTGGCGTTCCGGCAAAGTATTATCCGCCGCTGGAGGTTTTCGAGAAAAACCTGATGATTTCGATCCTGAACGAATGCGGCCTTATTCTGGAACGCAGGAGATTGCGGGATGAAAAACAGAAAATCGCGCTGGAGACGCAGCGGGAAAGGCTGCGGTCCAACCTGCTGCGAGCGATTTCCCATGATCTGCGCACACCGCTTACCAGCATCAGCGGAAACGCAGGCGTTTTGATGGAAAAGAGCATCGCGCTGACGGAAGAGAAAAAGCAGGAAATCTACGCGTCGATTTACGATGATTCCATGTGGCTGGTGGACCTGACGGAAAATCTCCTGTCCATTACAAGGATAGAAAACGGCACGATGCATCTGCAGATGAATGCGGAGCTGATTGACGACGTACTGCGGGAAGCAATTGCGCATGTTGATCGTCAGGCTGCCAGACATCACATTCGGGTGAACCTGGAAGATGATTTGCTGATGGCAAAAATGGATGCCCGGCTGATTGTTCAGGTAATCATCAACATTGTGAATAACGCCATCAAGTATACTCCGGAGGGGTCTCACATCTGCATTTCCGCTGAAAAAGAAGACAGAATGGTATGCATCCACATTGCAGACGATGGACCGGGCATTTCGGACGAGGCAAAGGTGCATCTGTTCGACATGTTCTATACCGCCGGGATTGGAAAAGCCGACAGCCGGAGAGGGTTGGGCCTGGGGCTCAGCCTGTGCCAGTCCATTGTGGAGGCGCATGGTGGTGAGATCTTTGTGGAGAATAATGAGCCGCACGGAGCAGTATTCTCCTTTACATTGCCTTTAGAGGAAGTGAATTTAGATCGTGTATAAGCCGAAAATTCTGGTAGTGGAGGATGATCCAGCCATTACCAATCTGATTCGAACCACTCTGGATACCCAGGAATATCAATATCATACAGCGAAAAATGGCGCAGAAGCATTGCTGGATGCGGTTTCTTATAATCCGGATGTGATCATACTGGATTTGGGTCTGCCGGATATGGATGGTGTGGAAATCATCCATAAGGTGCGTGGCTGGAGTATGGTTCCGATTATCGTGGTAAGCGCCCGGAGTGAGGACCAGGATAAGGTGGAGGCGCTGGATGCCGGGGCGGACGATTATCTGACCAAACCGTTCAGCATCGATGAACTGCTTGCTCGATTGCGGGTGGCATTGCGACGCAGCCGTGCAGAGGAAGGTGCATCCCAGACGCAGAGCGGCATATATCGCAATGGCGGAATTGTGATCGATTATGCGGCCGGCTGCGTATATATGGAAGGAAACGAAGTCCATCTTACTCCCATTGAATATAAGCTATTGTGCGTACTTGCGAAAAATACGGGAAAAGTGCTTACACACAACTACATTTTGAAAGAGGTGTGGGGGAGTGTGCTGGCTTCCGATACCCCTTCGCTTCGTGTGTTCATGGCAACCCTGCGCAAGAAGATTGAGAAAAATCCATCCGATCCCAAATACATTCAGACTCATATTGGCGTTGGATATCGAATGATCCGGCAATGATATCGTAAAAAATTGATTTAAGGCAGCTCTGGTTTCAGAGTTGCCTTTTTGTTTCAAAAGGCCTGGAGAGCGCTTTTACAAAGCGGCGGGATCGTCTTAACAGAACCTTTATACGGTGCATGAAACGCTAAGACCAATTTCACAAAGAAGTTGGTAAAATGATTTTGCAAAAACGAAAACAGGAGGATACCGTTATGATGGATCTTATTATGATCGCGGTTTTAGCGGGCTCTGTGGGTCTCATTTATTTGCTGATTGGCTGGTGCCAGAAGCAGGTAGACCGGAGCGAGTAAGGAGGAGTGAAGCCATGATTGTTCTTGGTGTAGTTGTTGTGTTCCTGGGTTGCTATTTGGTCTATGCTCTGGTACACCCGGAAAATTTTTAATACTTGCAGGAGGAATTGAGTATGCTGCAAATCATCTTGACCATTATCCTTTATTTGATAATGGTAGTTCCGGTGGGTACTTATGTCTATCATATTGCAGCCGGGAAACACACCTTTGCCGATCCGGTGTTTGACCGTGTGGACGGCGTTATCTTCAAAATTAGCGGCGTAGATCCCGCCAGCGGGATGAACTGGAAACGCTATGCGGCAGCACTGGTGGGAACCAATGCTGTGATGATCCTTCTGGGATATATTGTTCTCCGCATTCAGAGTATTCCGCTGTTCAACCCCAATGGAATCGGGGGAATGGAGGAGTCGCTTTCGTTCAATACCATCATCAGCTTTATGACCAATACCAACCTGCAGCACTATTCCGGTGAATCCGGTTTGTCGTACCTGTCGCAGATGCTGGTGATCATCTTCATGATGTTTGTTTCCGCTGCCACCGGTTACGCGGCCTGCATCGCGTTCATCCGTGGTCTGGCTGGGAAATCCAAGGACAATGTGGGAAACTTTTTTGTGGACCTGGTGCGAATCATCACCCGTGTGCTGCTGCCGTTTTCCATCGTTGGAGGACTTTTGCTGGTATGGCAGGGCGTTCCTCAGAATTTCTCCGGCAATGTTGTCGTGGATACCATTGAAGAAACCAAACAGGTCATTGCCATGGGCCCCGTTGCTGCCTTGGAGATCATCAAGCATTTGGGAACCAATGGCGGTGGTTTCCTGGGCGCCAACTCCAGTACACCCATTGAGAACCCGACAATCCTTTCCAACCTGATTGAACTGTATTCGATGATGCTGCTTCCCGGCGCCTGTGTGATCACCTTCGGCAAAATGGTTCGTGACCGCAAGAAGCTGAAGGAACAACCGGAAAAGACTGTACATAAGAGCCTGAGTGTTTGGATGTATGGACGGGAAGGCCGCAGCATCTTTGCCGCCATGGGAATCCTTTTTGTGATTGGTCTGAGTGTATGCTTCTGGGCGGAATCACAGGGCAACCCCGCTCTGGCAGATGCGGGCTTGAGCCAGTCCATGGGAAGTATGGAGGGCAAAGAAGTGCGCTTTGGCATTGCGCAGTCCGCCTTGTTTACCACGACGACCACGTCGTTCACCACCGGCACGGTAAACAACATGCATGATACGCTCACCCCTCTGGGCGGCATGATCCCGATGCTGCACATGATGCTGAATGTGGTATTTGGCGGCAAGGGCGTAGGACTGATGAACATGATCCTGTACGCGATTCTGGCCGTGTTTATCTGTGGGCTGATGATCGGCCGGACTCCGGAATATCTGGGCAAAAAGATCGAGGGCCGTGAGATGAAACTTACCGCTCTGTGCATCATCATTCATCCGCTGCTGATTCTTGCGTTCTCTGCACTGGCTGTGGGAACACAGGCTGGTCAGGCGGGAATCACGAACCCTGGCTTCCATGGACTCTCTCAGGTGCTGTACGAATACGCTTCCTCTGCCGCAAACAACGGCTCCGGTTTTGAAGGTCTGGCGGATAACACCCTGTTCTGGAATATCACGACCGGTCTGGCAATGTTCTTTGGGCGCTATCTGTCCATCGTGATCCAGTTGGCGATCGCAGGCTCTCTGATGAAAAAGCGGTTTGTCAATGAATCCGTCGGTACGCTGCACACGGATACGATGAGCTTTGCAGTGATTCTGGTGTTTGTGGTCTATATCTTTGCAGCACTTACATTTTTCCCGGTGCTTGCACTTGGCCCCATCGCGGAGCATCTGACCCTTTGGGCATAAGGAGGAACCCCTATGAGCAAGAAAAATCAGAAGCTGGTCACGCCGGATATATTCCGGCAGGCGCTGATCGGCTCCTTTGCAAAACTGAATCCCGTATACATGATGAAAAATCCGGTCATGTTTGTGGTAGAGGTGGGCTGCTTCATCACGCTGCTGCTGTCCTTCTTCCCGGGGCTGTTCGGAGATGTAAGCACTGGCACAAACCTGCGGCTGTATAATATCATCGTTTGCGTGGTGCTGTTTATCACGGTTCTGTTTGCAAATTTTGCCGAGTCTGTTGCCGAAGGGCGGGGAAAGGCACAGGCTGCAAGCCTGAAGAAAACCCAGAAGGATACAAAGGCCCGACTGCTGATGCCGGACGGCACCGAAAAAGAGGTGCTGTCCAGCGAGCTGAAAAAGGGTGATGTGGTCATGGTCTGCGCCGGTGAAGTGATTCCCGGCGATGGCGAAGTGATCGAAGGCATTGCGTCTGTGGACGAATCCGCCATTACCGGCGAGTCCGCTCCGGTGGTTCGTGAGTCTGGCGGCGACTTCTGCTCGGTGACCGGCGGCACGACCATTGTGTCGGACTGGCTGAAAATCCGCATCACTTCGGATGCCGGCAACAGTTTTCTGGATCGTATGATCGCACTGGTGGAAGGAGCTTCCCGTAAAAAGACCCCCAACGAGATTGCGCTGAATACTTTGCTGGTTTCCCTGACGATCATTTTCCTGATCGTTATCGTTACGCTTTATCCCATCGGCATTTATTCCGGCGTTCAGCTGCAGACTTCTACTCTGATCGCGCTGGCGGTTTGCCTGATTCCCACCACGATCGGCGGTTTGCTCTCCGCCATTGGCATCGCGGGTATGGATCGCGTTACCCGGTTCAATGTGATTGCCATGTCCGGCAAGGCAGTGGAAGCCTGCGGCGACGTGGACACCATGATTCTGGACAAAACCGGCACCATTACTTATGGCAACCGTCTGGCCGCTGATTTCTTCCCGGTAGGCGGTGCGAACCGCAGCGATCTGATCCGCTGTGCGGCCCTGACCAGTCTGCACGATGATACCCCGGAAGGGAAATCCACGTTGGAGCTGGCCCGGCACCTGGGGGATAACAGCCAGGAGACTGCCGGCTCGGAGTTTATCGAGTTTACGGCGCAGACACGGATGAGCGGTGTTAATCTGCCGGATGGCACGAAGGTTCGCAAGGGTGCGGCGGAAGCAATCGAGCAGTATGTGAAAGCTCTGGGCGGCACGATTCCTTCGGACCTGCATGAGCAGGTGAACAAGATCTCCAGTCTGGGCGGTACGCCGCTGACGGTATGCGAGAATGACTATATTCTGGGCGTAATCTATCTGAAAGATACAGTAAAGCCTGGCATGGTCGAGCGCTTTGAACGGCTGCGTGCGATTGGTATCAAAACCATCATGTGCACCGGCGATAATCCACTTACCGCGGCTACCATTGCAAAAGAAGCAGGTGTTGATGGTTTCATTGCCGAGTGCAAACCTGAGGATAAGATCGATGTGATCAAAAAGGAGCAGGCGGAAGGTAAGATTGTTGCCATGACCGGCGATGGAACCAACGATGCTCCCGCACTGGCGCAGGCAAATGTGGGCCTGGCCATGAATTCTGGTACAACCGCGGCCAAGGAAGCTGCTAATATGGTGGACCTTGACAGCGACCCGACCAAAATTCTGGAAGTGGTTGAAATCGGCAAGCAGCTGCTGATCACCCGCGGCAGCCTGACCACCTTCTCGATCGCGAACGATATTGCCAAGTATTTTGCGATTATCCCTGCGATGTTCATGATCTCCATCCCTCAGCTGAAGGTGCTGAATATCATGAATCTGGCTACACCGAACAGTGCGATTCTGTCTGCGCTGATCTTCAATGCAATCATTATCCCTTGTTTGATTCCTTTGGCAATGAAGGGGGTAAAGTATCGGCCCATGTCCTCCGGAAGAATGCTGGCCCGGAACATGCTGATCTATGGCCTGGGTGGCGTGATTACGCCGTTTGTGGGAATTAAAATCATCGATACGTTGATTGCCCCTCTGCTCACTGCCATCGGTCTTGGGCTCTAAGAAAGGATGCGAACTCCTATGAAAGAATTTTTACACGGCACGCGTCAGGCGGTTCTTGTTACAGTTGTTTTGATGCTGATCTGTGGTCTGCTTTTTCCCTGTCTGCTCACCGGTTTGTCTTCGGTGATTTTCCCGCACCAGGCGGGCGGCAGCCTGATTACCGTAAACGGAATGGCGGTTGGAGCGGAACATGTGGGCCAGGAATTCACGCAGGACTGCTATATGTGGAGCCGTCCGTCTGCTTATCACTACAATGTTTATACCGAGAGTGAAGACGGCAGGAAATACTATAACGACGGCACAGAGTTTGGCGGCCTTGCCTCCGGTTCCAACAACTATGCGCCTTCCAATCCGGCGCTTGTGGAGCGGGTGGAAGCCGATATGGAGGCATTTCTTGAGAAAAATCCTGAAATCAAGCGCGAGGATATCCCGACCGATCTTCTCACCGCATCCGGTTCCGGCCTGGACCCGCACATTTCTCCTGCATCCGCTCAGATTCAGCTTCCCCGCATTGCACAGGCTTCCGGTTTAAGCGAAGAAAGCCTGCAGGAAATTGTGAAGCGCAATACGGCGGGAAAACTACTTGGCGTGTTCGGTGAGGAAACGGTGAATGTGCTGAAGGTAAACATTGAAATCGCGCAGGCCATGGGAACTCTGTAAAAAGAAGGAGCGGCCCATTATGATGGAGATGCATGCGTTCCAGAACGCGAAACAGCTCGAGATTCCATCTCTGGTTGGGCCTGAAAAGCCCGTTGCACAAGATCTTCTTGCGTTTCTGTATGATATAAGCGTATGGACAAAGGCCAGCCCACAGATCATTGTTGGCGGACAGAGAGAAAGTGATGTGCTTTATGCACTGTTTCGCGGTGTTGCATTTGTAGAGCTGGATTTTTGGCAGGTATTTGGCCCGGAACTGGCGGTGCTGATGCCGCGATGGAAAATTGATGCGTTTACCAATGCAGATTCAACGCAGGAAAGTGTATGGCTTGCCTTGGAAAAACAGGGCACAGCGCTGTATGGTGTGCAGAAAACGCTTTCCGGCCGCGCATCGGAAATGATGCAGGCACTTTGTTTGCGAATTGTCTGCGAATCGCCAGACCAGGCCAGGACATTAAGAAGTTTGTTTCAATCAACGGATTGGAACAATGGGATTGCAGCGCTGGAATGGGAGTATCATGCGTTTTTGGAACAGGAGAAGATTCCAACCATTTGGCAAAATTGCTGCTTCTGTTATGGCGGCATACTGGAGAAGCTGAAATATTCCGATTGTGTCCAGGCGCTTGATTTTCATCAGAAGAAAGCGCTGTGGTCAGGTTTTTTGAGAGATCGGTTTGATTATGCGGAATTTGAGTGGGTTTATCAACTGATTTGTCAGAATCACCTGAACGACCGTGTTGAATGGGAGCTTTCTTTGCACGCAGCATTGCAGGATCAGGGGTACACAGTTGATTTTGCTGAATCCGAGTTTAAACTGTATAATGCTCAAAAAAGACCTTGTTACTTCAATTTTGATAGCCATCAGTATGCGCAGCGTGCGCTGCTGAAAATTATGTTTCCGCTTAATTTTTAAAAGAAACAGCAAAGGGGGACGCATGAGATACATGCGTCCCTTCAAGCTGTGTAAAAGTAGGAATAAAAAATCGTGGCCCGCTTCTGTTCCATGCAAATTAAGGAATAAAGAAACACGGCAGCAAGACCTGAATTTCCGCCAGGATCTGTTGGAAAAACGAAATAAAAACGCCTGAACCATTCGCGTTGGATAGAACGTGCTGGCATGGACGATAACGCAAACATGTAAGTTCTCTGAGTAAACAATAACGGTATGCTCAGAACAAAAGAGGGCCGGCGAGGTTACACACCCGCTGGCCCTCTTTATGCTGCTTGCATCGTCCTTTCAATTTGTGAACAGTGTTTTCTTTGAATCAATAACTCGTACACCAAAAGTCCTGCAGGGATGTGTAACGGTCATGGATCAGAAGGTGATTCTGATCCGGACCAATACCACATAAAAGCTTTGCTCGTTCCATCATCGAAAGAGGAGGAAGACCCTGTGCTGCTCGATAACCAATAAGCTCGCAGGGAGTACCATTCCGGAACACAAAAACACCTGCGGGCTTATCTGCGAAACCGTGCCAATCCAGCGCCGGGTTATCCGGTGTATCACGGATTCCTTGCTGGAAGAAATCCAGATCCGCTGCATCAGCGGAATCTTCTTCAGCAGGCATTTCCTTTTCCGCTTCGAAATCCCACAAGCCCATTGCATCCATTTCATCAAGTTCATACAGGAATTCCTCATCCGGAACAGAACGGATCTCGCAGACCAGTCCTTCTTCCTCATCAGGAGCTTCTACATCCTCCCATTCAGGCGAATCTGCCCAATCCTCTGTTACTTTTCCATTCTCAGCATGCGCACTCATGTTGATGCCCAGCAAATATTCCACTGCGCCCATGTCAATTGTGAGCCGCGGATACATTGCGGCCACCTTATACAACCAGTGCAGCGGAGGGGCATTGAGGGTTTGAAATTCAAATACAACAGACTCGCATCCTTCTGTCCACTCCATATCCTGCAATGTTACATCGTCCAGCACATCTCCATAACAGCCCCAGCATTCGTAAGGGTCTTCATCCACATCACAAGGCACAAGTGCTTCCAATGTAAAGCAAAGCTTCTGAGACTGTTTCTGTCCATTGGTCCGATGTTTCAGCGTGGCATAAATGAATGTTTTCAGCGCTTCGCTGGGACCAGACACTTTCATCGAGACACTGCATTTGTTTGCCATTATTGTTTACTCCTTTTCTTTTAAAAAGTCATATAAAAAAGCCACTCCATGACAGTCCGGCAATGCCGCCGCAATCACAGAATGGCTTTTTATCATAATATTGCAAGCTCCAAAGGGCGCACTTAGAGGGGGTAGTTTCGTTACTCAAAATTCGCGTTGGATTCCTGCTTACCTGTATTATACGAATTACATCTGCTGATATCAATCAATCTTCTAAAATTTTTTCAGAAGATGCCCTGTGCAGCTGTATCAACCCGCTTGCGGAGAATTTCCTGCACCTCCTGCATCAGCAGCAGTCCGGTGGAAAACCCGTATTGAAATGCATCGCTGCTTTCTGTATCGCAGATAATCAGTGTCTGTTCCAGCATCTGGTCCACCAGCGCCATATCCTCCTCGCTCAGATTGTTCCGCAGGTCTTTCAGGAGCTGTTCAATCTCCTTGCCTGCCTGTTTGTGCCGGCCGTTTCCTTCCATGTTATTTTCACAGGGAAGCAACTCTCCCCGGTAGATTGCATCCAATACCATGCGGATTCCCTCCTTTATCACAGAAGCTGCTTCTCTCTGTGGGTGGCCAGGGAGAAGTTGTAGGGCGCACTGGGCCGTCCGTCCGGGAAGCTGGGCGTGGACAGGGTATTTAAAATACGCACCATCTCCTGCAGTCTGTCAGAATAGCCGTTTGTCAGCAGGATTCCCCGGGTGGGCTGAATTCCCTCCAGCACCAGACCGTCCCAGTACATCCGCAGCTGGTACAGATCCTTCGGTTCCGCCTTCCGAGTCTTCAACTCATAGATATCGCATTTTCCGTTTTCCCCTTTGTCCACCACATCCACGCGGGTACCGGTGGGCCAGACACAAATCTCGCTGGTCACCTCATCCTCAGGGTTTGCTGCCTTGAGAATTTTCATCCACTTCTTTTTCAGTTCATCCTCGCTGAATGTGGCGGCGTTTTTCTGCGGCGGGAACTCTGCCAGCGCTTCAAAGACCTTGTCCCAGTCCGGGTCGTTGCGGTCAATACCGGTCTTGTTGTTCAGGGTGGCAAGAACACCGCGGGGCAGCTCCGGCAGGATCAGCTCGCCCACAAAATCGTTGTAGCTGTTGTGTCGGGAAATGGGCGTGCCGTCTTCCTTGTGCCAGATTTCGCCCAGCTGAGCAGTGGCAATCACCCGCTTGCCCAGCCGGATATCGATGCCCTGCGTGGGCTGGGTTCCCTGATAGTAATACCGGGCCTTGCCGCCCAGTACCAGATGATCCCGCTTGGATTTATCGAGGGTACCGTGGACATAAATCACCGGTACAATCTGGCCACCCAGTTCCACTTCCAGCTTTTCGGTGCGCGCCATCATCATGGGAACCTGGATGGGCGGAACCAGCATGCTGCTCTGGCCTACCGTTACCGCGATCTTGGCGCTGGGCTCCAGCGTGACCGGATCCAGTTCCAGGTAGCCCCGGTAGGCAACGCCCAGATGCTCGATCAGCCACAGCCGGAGAGTGGCCAGATCACTGAGCTTTCGGTTGCCCTGCCGCTGCAGGGTGCGGGCAATGGCCATCGGCACCCGTACATAGATAACCGTGGAGGGATCAGGCCACTGAAGATTCAGGCCCTCGGGCAGCTGAAGAGCGTCTTCCTCGGTTACGGTCATCTTCAGGTCAAAGGGACCGCTTACTTTGTAATAAGGGCCGGGCTGGCTGCGGGTGTAGATGCACCAGTCACCGGTGCCTCCGGACAGGCAGGCCAGCGCATTGTTGAGACCATATCCGTGCTCATTCAGGCGGCTGTTGGTCAGCGGAGCACTGCCCAGCTGAAGCGCATTGGTGAGTGCGGCAAGATCCATGCCACAGCCCCAGTCGGCCACTGCCAGGTGAATATAGTTCTTGTCCGCATCAGGTGCCAGCGCCACACAGATCCGAGCCTTTTCGCCCGCCAGTGCGGCGGCAAGAGCATCATCGCACCCCTCGAGGACACCCTGATGGAAGAGCATTCCCTGACGGGCCAGCCCGACAAAGGCCTTGCGAGTGATGTTGATGGCGATTTCGTGGCTCTCGTTGGTGCAAGCGGTGATGTTGTTCATGTTCTGGTTGTTCATATTGAATCCTCTCTTTCTTATTTATAAGGAATGTGTTTGATCCACTGCCCTTTTCCGGCTTGTTTTGTTGCGGCCGGCATGTTATGATGAGAGGGCAGATTGGATTGTTTTGACGTACGGTTCATTTTGCGTTTGCCGTGTCTGAGTTGCCGCTCAGATACGGCTTTTTTGTTAGAAGGGCAGGGGACTTTATCACGGCCAGCAGGCAGGGACAATGACCGAACTGCCTGCTTCGGTGATCCGGGATGTTGTCGACTGGATAAATGAAGCAATTATGATAGAAATGAATCAGCATCATCGATTTATCCTCCTTTACAGTTGTTTTTATTGGGATGGGTGTGTTTCCCTTCCGACAACTTAATTATACACCGAAAGCGGTGCATGAAACAAGCTGCAATATGCACCAAATAAAGTGAATATTGCGGCTTGGACATTTGGTTCTTTTGCTAATTGACTCTTGTACGTAAATGTGCACTTGACATGGTGCATGTTTCGCTTATATACTTGATTTATAATTAAGAGAGAAGGTGTATGCGAATGTCGATAAAATATGACAAACTTTTTGCCCTATTAAAAGATCGTGGATACACTACATATCGGATTCGAAAAGAAGGATTACTTGGGCAAAGTACGTTGACTGCAATTAAAAATGGAAAAGGCGGATTAACAGAGAAGTCTATTGATAAACTCTGCCAAGTGTTAAAGTGCCAACCAGGCGATTTGATGGAATATGTGGAAGATGACTCTGAATCAATTTGAATATGAACTAAAGGAATTGGTCCGGAATTTTTTGTGAGATGAAGAATCTTATATAAACGAAAGAGGAACCTGCGCAAAGCCATAACCGACTTTGCACAGATTCCTCTTTTTTTACATGTATCAAACTGATTGTTGTGTCCGCCATTTCTTGTAGCGATCATCTGAAGCCAATAGGTGAGCCATAATTGGCTGCGCAGGCTCCTCTTTTACAATGTATCAAATCAACTGCCGTATCTGTCCGTTCACAACACCGCTCAGCTTCTCCAGCCGATTATCCCCCACTGGGATTTGTGGATGCTCCTGAAACGCGAAACCATATAGATTTTTCAGGTCATTACGGATCTCATCCGTCATCAAGGCTTTCGCAACGATGATAAAGTCAGATCCAAGCCGTGGAGTCAGCCGAGTAATATAACGTTCCGCATGGCTCAACTGGTCGGCGTCCAGGTCAAACAGCAAGCTGCGGTTGTTATCAAACACCGGGGCCATGGTTTTCACCTGCATGGTATCCGTATCAAACAAAACACCAAAGTTACCCAGATGCCGGTCTGTATTCAGGATAATGGCGTCCAGAATCATCATGCGGCGAAAGGCATCTTCGCTGCCGATGGAACGGAAATACTCCAGAAAGCCGGAGAAAGACCGCTCTTCGCGGGTCATGACAGCTGTTTTGGCAAGGCCGATGGATTCACTGGTGAACAGGGGACAAGTAGATACCAGTCTTCCATGATGGAATCGCATATCATATGGAACTGCATCGGGGCACAGGATGCTGGAAATTTGAGCAGCCAGATATTCCGACAGCGGCTCCAGCTCATAGGTGGCGCTGCCGGCCTTATAGAGGTAAATACCGTCCGATTCTCGTTTCCAGCACTTGGCATAGTATCCGTCCGTGGTAAATTCTGGTGAGGGGGAGGAGGAAAGGCTTTGTTCGCTGAAGGAGCCGTTCAACGCAGCCTCGGCAATGATCTCATCAAAGTCATTCTGATACAGGGAGACATCTCGCCAGCACAACTGGGAATCCGCCTGTTTTACCCAAAAGGTATCGTTGAGTGAAAGCGTATGACTGACCTGCAGAAAACCGTCCAATGTGCGGCACCCATATTGTGCCAGAAGCTGCTCGATATGCTTTCGGTGCTTGGGAGCGCGCCGCCCCTCCAAAAAGCTCAGAAGAGATTTATAGCCAATGGGGCGCAAAGACGAAAACCAGGTCCTTTCTAAAGCCATCACATCGCCAAATTCATCCTCTTGGGTAGAGAATTCCAGAAAGGGAGTGTCTTTGTTCAGCAAAATCCAGTCCATCTCGGCCCCTCCCTTCTGCTTTTCATTATACCACAAAATCATTGTTATGCATCCCGCCTTTCTTTATCTGCAAAAGGGGGAGCTCCCGTTTCCTGTTCTCACAAGTGTGGAAAATATTGATTTGTTGGTGTCCAATAAGTATAATGTTTTCGAAGAGGTGATGCTGGTATGACGCTGGAAGAACGGCGGGCAAAAATTCTCATCAACAAGGCTGGTGGGACAGCTGGGCCAGAAGGAAAAAGCTATCGTGTAGTGCTGCCCCCTGTATGGGCCAAACAACTGGGTGTTATGGAGAATAGCCGTGATGTCATTCTGCAATTTGACGGCGAATGTATTACCATCCGCAGAGCTGGCACGGGAGAATATCATTCCTTTATCAATGAGACGAGAGAAAAAAAGCACGATCTATTGATTCTTCACTACTATGATGGGGAGACTCTTTGCACCAAAATCTGCCTGGATCGGACCTCCCGGCGGTTGGTTATCGAAAATGAGACGGACGATATTCTTTCAACCGCGTTTGGGGTCAACCAGACACCCAATTGGGAGGACTTTATGACCTTTTTGGAATCTCGCTGTATTCCGCGGCAGCGGGATGGATTGAAATACTATCTGGCACAGCTGGGGATAGAGAAATACGATCCGATGGAGATCATCCGTAAGACTGCCGGCCGCATGGCAGAAGATTCCTGCTGGATTAAGATTGTGGAGGGGTAAGATGGCAGTCAGATTAGTGACCGGAAATCGCATTGCAGAAACGTCCTCCAAGGGAAATCAGGAAAAGTGGCTGGAAAATGACCGTTGGTACAAACTTGACCTATTTGGATATGAAGGGTTGGCAGAAACCGTAACATCCCAATTGTTGCAGCACTCTAACATAGAAGAACTGGGCTTCCGCTATATGACTTACTGTATGGAGCGGATGAAAGTGCATCAACGAATTCGGAATGGCTGTTCCAGCTCCAACTTTCTGATGCCCGGAGAAAGCATCCTGACCCTTGCTGACTTGTTTCGCAAAGGCGTTGGACCAGACTGGCAAGGTGTTGTAGCCCGACAGCCTAACCTCGCCGGGAAGGTTCGCTGGATGGTAGAACAAACGATACGCCTCACCGAATTGGAGCAGTTTGGAAACTATCTCACGTTGTTGTTTGAAGTGGATATGCTGTTTGGCAACGAGGATCGCCATCTGAATAATATTGCTGTTCTGCGCAGAGGAGAGAAGTTCGACTACTGTCCCATTTTTGACTTTGGTGCGGGACTTCTTTCCAATGTGCGCGACTATCCCATGGATATTGAACCTCGTTCCCACATGAAGCTGCTGCGGGCGCAGCCGCTGAACACAACATTCACACGACAGGTCCGGGCGGCCAGATCCCTCTACGGTCCCCAATTGCAATGGACTTTTACGGTTGCCGAAATAACTGCTGCACTGGAGGAGCTGCTAAAGTTCTATGCCGAAAGGGACCGGGCATACATTGCCAACAGGATAAAAACCTGCATCCACTGGCAGGCTGCAAAATTGTGAAGAGGGTGTGGGTAGATAACCGTCGGCATGTTTCAGCAGTACAGCGCCTTCGCCTGCCACCTGCTTATTCAGAGCCCGTTCGGCGGCTTTCGGTTCATCGTTGGCAGTGGCGGGGGAATCGATGGTGAAATTGCAATTCGTACGCTATGCTCTGCCCAGAGATATTTCGTAACCGGTCATTTGAAATTTGTCTCTTGAAAAAAGATTGATGCTGCCCGCGTTTTGGTTCATACGGTCAGGCAAGATGATATATGTTGATGAAGCCATAACGCAGCTGCACAGAAAAGAAAGAAGCAACAGGACGCAAAACAGAAAACTCCCTCCCGATCCATTCCTGCGGAATGAAAGGGGAGGGAGTTTTTTGCAAGCAGGGTATTCTTTTGTTCACAACGCTGCTGCTTGGGGGATCAGAACTGTGACACTTCGTAGTCGCTCCAAGTTTCTGCGGTGGATGCGCCGGAAAGATCCGCGCTGTCGGAATAGGTTTCCACCGTAATGGTGAAATCACTGGTACCGGTCACATAGACGGTGCCATCCGTTCCCACGACTGATACGGAATTCCCGGCGGTATCCACAATGGTTCCTGCGCACTGAAGATTCGTCAGAGTGCTGTCACCGGTGACTGCCCAGGTGCTGTCGGAATCGATATAGAGGGTGGCATATCCGTCGCCGCCATTGCCGGCATAGCTTTCATCCTGAAGCACAGCGCCGGTGAGCGTGCTGCCCTGCGTGAGATAAAAGTCCAGGCAGCTGATGGAATCCCAGATGATATCACCCTCCAGTGTCTGTTGGATGCCGGTGAAGTGACAGTCTGCGCCGTTGGCCCCGGTGGTTCCCCAGCCGCGGTCGTTGGCGTTTCCGGTGCAGCGCAGCAGAAATTCACTGTCGGCGGCGTTGGTGATGTCCACACCGGAGAGGACGAAGGTGGATTCGGTATTGGTGGTGTAGAACATACCGCCGTTTTCTGCGGTAAGGCTGCCGCCCACCATTTCAAAGGTGCTGTTGCCGACCTCAGAGTCGCCGGACATGCTCTGGTAGAGGATCACGTTCCAGGTGCAGTCATTTTGCTCCAGATCGCTCATGTTTCCTGAGAGGTCGCAGTCAAAGAGTCGGATGGTATTGAGTCCTTCAATACAGATGGCTTCGGAGCCGGTGGCGGACAGTGCGGCGTTGTGGATGGTGATGTCCGCTGTGCTGTAAACAGCGGGTGAGCCGGTGCCGTTGGAGGTATAGCTGCCACCATCCACCACCATGGTGCCGCTGCCCCGGTCGGAACGAATGGCCGCGGCGGATTCGCCTTCGGTCACCACGCTCAGATCCCAGGCGTAGAGGGTGCCGCCACCAGCCACATGGATACCGCCGGAGGTGTTCTGCGCAGTGGTGATGGAGGTGTCGGATACATAAGCGATGCCGTAGTCATAGGAAAAGACGCCTGCGCCGCCTGCGGCATCGGTGGTGATGGTACTGTCGGAGATGACCAGTGTTCCGTCTGTCACCAGAGCTGCAGCACCCACGCCGTAAAAGCTGGAGCTGTCGCCGCCGGTGCTGTCGTCAGACTGGCGGGTGATGGTCACATTATTCAGCTGAGCGGTCACGCCCTCTGTGGCAAGCAGAACGGCATTTTCATCGGTTCCGGTGGAGGACAGCTGGCTGTTGGAAACCTCGGAATCCTCGGTATATTCACTGGCAGCGTCATAACTGTCCGGTGCAGAGGACTGGCCGCCCATACCACCGCCCATACCGCCACCGCCGGGCCCGCCGCCGGAGAGGGTGACCGATGTGGCAATACCATCATCGCCCACTTCCACGGTTACCGTATCGCCCTGGGAAATATCCTCATAGCTCAGGGAGGGCTGCGCCATGTCTGCGGGGGCCGAGCCTTCCGGCATTTCCGGAGGAGTCTGCCCGGAAGTTGTTCCGTTCTCCGGCATAGCGGGAGGTTCTTCCCCTCCGGAAACGGCACCATCCGGGATATCAGGGGCGTTCGCCTCGCCGGAGGCTGCGCCGTCTGGTGCAGCCGGAGGAGTTTCGCCATTGCTCATTGCACCGTCCGGTGCGTCCGGCGGAGCTTCGCCGTTGGGAGCAGAGCCACCGGGAGCCTGACCGCCCATGCCGGGCTGCCCTTGCTGAAATATGGTGTCAGGGGAAAGGGGAATGATCACCGTACCGGAGTCTTCTGTGGTCAAGGAAATTTCATCGGCACTGATGGCGTTGACCGTGCCGGTAAAGGTCTGTTCTGCAAGGCTGACCGTGACACTTTGTTCACTTTCGCTTTTGCCGCAGGCGGTTGCGGAAAGCAGAAGTGCACCGGCGGTAACCATTGCAAGTAGCTGCTTTTTCATGGGAAGGTTCCTTTCTCATTGTGGATTGTTCGCTTGAGAACAGCATTATCATATTCCCTGAAACTTAATTGAAACTTAAAATACAGAACACCGGGGGGCGAAAGCATCGCTTTGCAGGATGCCGCGCTGTGAACACAGGAAAAGGGGTATGGAGACAGTGTTGAGGGAAGCGGTGTCACATAGCTGCTTTTTGGCATACTTGAACACAGCCTGCTATGCCCTCAGTGCGGTGCACTGGGGGACTTATTTTTTTGATCAGTCTTGCATTTCAATAGAGTTTCGCTATAATACAAATAAAGACTGTTTTTTAATTTTATACTTTATATGAGAAGGTGACAGCTTGTGGCAAGAAAGGCGTACTCCGATGATGAGAGGGCGCAGGTGAAGGAAGCCCTGATGGTCACCATGATCCAGTGTATCGCGGACCGGGGCCTGATCCATAGCAGCATTGATGTCCTCTGCAAAAAAGTAGGGATCTCCAAGACCTTCTTCTACAGTTTCTTCTCATCCAAGGAGGAACTGGTGCTCTACGCCCTGCGATATCAGCAGCCCAGACTGTTGGACTACGCCCGTCAGCTGATGGAAGACCCGACACTCAGTTGGCGGGCGGGCGTGGAGACCTTCCTGAAAAACTGCTGCTACGGAGCCAAAAGCGGAGTCGCTGTTTTGTCCATTGAAGAGGAGCAGCAAGTACGCCGTTGCCTTTCCGAGGAGAATTTTCAGGCATTCCGACAGGATCAGGTCAGTTTTTATGGAAAACTACTCTCCATCTTTGGCCTCCCCACAGACGGCATTGACCCCCGGCTGTTCGGTAATCTGGCTCTGGCCATGATGATGGTACACAAGGCCATTCCGGACACCATGCCCTTCCTGTTTCCGGAGGTGGCGGAGGATATGGTGGAGTTTCAGGTCAGGGCTCTGGTGGACGAGATGGAGCGTGCAAAAGAGGATGCGCGGCAGGTGAAAGCAAATGTATAGCGGTGTATTCCTAAGTCCAAACGGACACGAAAGACAGCAGAATATCATTGAGCACGGGGCCTTGGAAAACAGGCCTCGGGTCTGTGCGGCCTTTTTATGCCTTGCGTCAGCCTGTCCAAGTGACAGGGTGTCGCAGGGCATTTTTTATTGTTCGGAAAGAGGTGCCTGATATGAATTTACCAAAACGAAATAGTGCGGACGGGCGCTGTTACTGGATGAAGCCCGAGGTACAGGAAGAACTGCAACCGCTCTTTGACCAGTGTATCCAGGATGCCATTGACGGGAAAATCACGCGGCTTGATGATTCCCACTGGCCGCCGGTAGTGGTCAGCAGTCAAGGTGCACCCTTTGATGTGTGGCAACTGCTTAGGGCATGGACAGAAATACAGCGGGCCGAGACCCTGGATGCGGAAAAGGCCATCGCCTTCAGCGAAAACCTGCGCCGCCAGAGCCGCTGGGGTGAAATTGACCACCATCTACTTGATATGCTGAAACGGGAGCTACAAGAGAAGTATTTTGTTGCAACAGGCGATGAAGATGATCGTTTCTGGGATCGGGAGTATTCCCTGAAACCAGGCATCCGTGCAGAGGAGGTCCCGGAGCCGCTGCTGCGTTTCGCCTGCTATGTGGCGGTGAGCTATAAAGTGTATGGCTTGGACTTTCAGTATCTGGACGCCAATTACCTCTTTGGATTGGTGGAGAAAGTCCGTCCTGATATGGTGAAAAAGCTCCGGGAACACGGGACCGGCAGGCTGCCGCTCTCTCTGCAAAAGAGGAAAACAGAGCACTTCACCGCATCGGCCAACGATGCCTTTGCCGTTATCCGTATTACTGCCAGGGACAACACGGAGGAATGCTGCCATGAAGTGCTGAACTACCTGTGTGAGATTCTGGAGCAGGAGGACTTTCCCCGCAGCTATGCGGTGGAGTTCAAAGGGCCGGAAAAGAGCTATCTTCCCATCACAGGACTGCCCAAAAAGGGAGTAAACCAGCTCTTTGCCTGTGCCGTGCAGTACCCCGGTCTCCACTTCCTGATGGAACGGTACGCCCGGCTTGCCATGCGGCAATATGAGCAGTACACCAATCTCAGCGATGAGCAGTGTGCGCTCCCCGGAAGTTTTGCCGTGTTCGCCCTGGGAATGCTGGGGCAAGAGTGGCGGCAGCTCATCTGGGATTATCTCGATCTCTGTGATGATGAGCACTCCCACTTACAGGAAAAATTCCTCCGGGAGTATGTGAAACAGTTCGGATTTACCGCCGATACCGTCCCTGTGTTTGTCCGGGGTGTGCTGTCCATGCAGAACATGAAGTATTCCAAGGACTATGCCGCGTGGATGGCAAATGCAGAAAGCCTGGACGCTCTGCTGGAGGCCAAAAGCCACCTGTCCGAGATCGTTCCAAGCGGTTTTTCCTCCGACGAGGATGACGATGATGACGAGAAACCCACCGAGGAAACAGAAGCCAGCCCGGAGGAAGTGCTGCAATACGCATGGGAAACGGTCTGCTATGTGATCTGGGGCAAAGCCAGCGCCAAGGGTGGTCAGAAAGTGGTGGAAGCAGCTCCGGAGGAACTGAGAGAGCGGTATCAGGAAATTTTTCGATAGGAGGAAACAATATGAAAACCTTTGATCCCGATTATAAATTACTGGACGAGATGTATCAGGATGATTATTATCCTGCTTTTCTGGTAGACAAGGTAAAGGATGAACTTCAAAAAGTCATTGACCTGCTGGAGAGCGGCGAAACCGACACTGAAGTGATACAGAACACGCTGGATAAGGCGGTCTGCGGCATCAACGATCTTCAGGATGAATTTTACGAAAACGACAGCGAGATTGAAACGGTGGCGAGGGATTGTATTGGAGATACCGTTGCCTACATTCTGGAGTGGTTTGACATTCCCATTGACACCGAGGAGGCCATCCGGGAACGGGACTGGTAATTTTTTCAGTGCTATGACCACATGGCTGTCGCTATGATGCAGGAACTGGGAAAAGGGGAAACGACCTATGGCAGAGTTCAAACAAATCATAGAGGATGCGCTGGACATTTTGAAATTTGACGGAGCCGTACAGGACACTCTGGCGGAACTTCGAGGGAAATGGGGCGCACAGGTCCCGGCGCTGCTGGATGAACGCTTTGACGCCATCGGCATCCAATATATGAAATTGCCCCATGAAAAAGGAGCGGCGGCCTTGGGGCAGGAACTCTCTGCCTTCGGCTGGGCGTTGTATAACCTGGACGATGAGGACGAGTATCTGTTTGCCTTGATCCCAGAAGAAGAACGCAGCGAATGGGAACGCTGCTGCAAAAAGCAGGGGCAATATTGCCACCTGATGAAACAGCAAGGGCGAAAATGGGGCGACCATGCCAAGGAGCAGGACCCTGGGAAGCTGATGCCCTGCGAGGAGTACATACTTCAGGATGAGTACGATTATTTCTTCAACTCCCTGGCGGGTGATTTTGCGGCGGGCGAATGGAAAAACCAGGATGCAGAAGAATGGAAAAACGGCTGTGTGGCCGATCTGCGCCAGCGTCCGCCCCAGGTGACCCGCGCCCACAGTTTGCCGCATCTTGGGTGCCTCACTTATTCCGCAGAAAATGGACTCTATGCCGCGTCCAGGACCGCTGGCAGCGGGACGATTGGCCGAGCATTACTGAGCAAGAATCCAGGCACGCTCAACTGGGCCGAACCGTCCCCCGTTGGATATGACGGTCCACCGCAGACCCTGTGCTGGGCTGACCATTCTCTCTGGGTGGGTGATCCCACCAACGCTACAAGGATCGAACTGACTGACCGGGGCACCTGCCAGGATGTGAAAAACTGGATTCTGCCGGAAGATGGATGGAGCACCAAATACCATTGCGGCATTACAACAGATGGTCTGGGCCGGGTCTACTTTTCCAACGAGTGGTACAAGGGGCAGATTTACCGCTGGGAAAACGGAAAGGTATAGGGCCGTTCTGCAAACCCCACGTTCAACGTGGGGTTATGATTTACGTAAGAATCTTCTTGCTCTTTGTACGGTTGCACTTTCAGCATAGGGTCTGTAGATTCGTTTCTTCAGTGCGGCCACCCTTTGAGACGGGGATAATATGCTGCCTTATTTTTGACCAGCCTTTCCATTTGAAATTTTGATTTGCAGCCTGGATAGATGCAACAATTAGACTAAAAACGCAGAAAAACACCTAAAAAGGTGGCAGCCTGTAGAAAAACCTGCTTTGGCAATCAGGCCAGAGCAGGTTTTCTGTTTGAAAACAAGAAGACAGGTGGAAAA
>NZ_CAXSWZ010000015.1:0-85053 GCF_964241245.1 Allofournierella massiliensis | reverse complement strand
CCCCACACCATTATACCGCATTCCCTTTCCTTATACGAGAAAAAGACCACCGATAGGTGGCCTTTTTCGACAGGCTGCAGCCCCCCTGCAAAGCAGGGGGGCCTTAAAATTTGCAACTTGGATACATTTCTTTGGCGACTTGGTTTCCGTTCCCCTTCTATAATAAAGGCAGCCGGAAAAGGCGCGGCCCGCGTGATTTTTTTGCGGGTTCTGCGTCTAATAGGCAAACGCTGAAAAGGAGGTTCGCCGCCATGGCTGCCCGCACGCTTTCCGTTCAAAATGCTCGCCGACCGGTTTACCACGCGGCGCCCTGTTCTTCTTCCCTGCCCGGCCGGCAGCGGTCCATCCGCCGGCCGGCGGAGCGGCCGGTCTCCGCTTATCCCCAGCCGCAGCGGTCAAACGCCCGAGCGGCGGCGCCCGCGCCCACCGTTTACCGCCGGCCCCGACCTGCCGCCCACGCTCCGGCCCACCGCCGCAGAAAGCGCCATACGCTGGCCCTTGTGCTGGGCAAGCTGATGGTTCTGGCCCTGTGCGCCGCGGCCCTGTTCTCGGTGTTTGATCTGCTGGCTCAACACCGGCTGCTGGCCTCCATGGGCAGCCTGGCCACCGGGCAGACCATTGCAAACCCGGCGCCGGAAACCGCCTTTGCAAGCGGCAGCGGCATGCTCACGGTGCGCACGGTGCTGCAAAAACCCGCGCTGCCCAACGGCTGCGAGGCGGCAAGCCTTGCCACCCTGCTGGAATACAGCGGCTATCCGGTAGATCTTGCGGCCCTGGCCGAGGATTACCTGCCCCGCCAGAGCTTCACCTACAACGGGCTGAACCGCTACGGGCCGGATCCGGAAACCGCCTACGCGGGCAATCCGGCCAGCTCCTCGGACGGCTGGTACTGCTTCGAGGGGCCCATTATCGAAGCGGCCAACGCTTATCTTCGGGATCAGGGCTCCGACCTGCGGGCCGAGAGTGAAACCGACGCGGACATGGCCCGGCTGGAGCAGCTGCTGCGGCAGGGCACGCCGGTGGCGGTGTGGTTCACCCAGGACTACGAGCAGCCCCGGTTCAACAATTCCTTCACCTGGACGCTGCCCAATGGCCGCACCTACACCCCCTACGCCAACCTGCACTGCGTGGTACTCACCGGTATGGACGAAACCTGCTGCTATCTGGCCGACCCCATGCAGGGGGATACCCTGATCGACCGAAGTCAGTTCGAGTCCATCTACACCGCCATGGGCAGCCGTGCGGTGGTGCTGCGCTGAATTTTACCTCTTTTTTCGTTGCTTTTCAACTCCTCCTTATCGCCCCTCGGGGGCAAAAGCCCAGCCGCACGGCTGGGCTTTTTTGCCCCGAAACGAAATGATCCGGGGGCTTTTCTCGTCTTATAAAAGACGACAGTTTTCGACTTTTCCCCGAAAGGATTGTATTTTTCATGCCAACTGCAGCCCTTCGCCGCCCCCGGCGGCGCAAAAAGCGGCCGCGCCTGCTTCGGCTGGCGGCCCCCATTCTCGCCCTTGTGCTGCTGGCCGCCGCCTTCTGGATCGCGCTGGCCAAATTCTCCGCCCAGCGGGAGGACGCCCCCACCAGACAGGCCCGCATCGTGGCCATCGACGCAGGCCACGGCGGCTCGGATACCGGCGCCATCGGGGTAAACGGCGTGCGGGAGTGCGACCTGACCCAGGCCACCGCCCAGGCCCTGTGGGACCTGCTGGAGGCCGACCCGGACATCACCCCGGTGATGTGCCGCGCGGACTGGAACGAGGACCTGCCCGCCGCCGACCGGGCCAAGCGGGTGGCCGCATCGGACGCCACCCTCAGCCTGTCCATCCACATGAATTCAGACGGCGGCTCCGGTCAGGCCAGCGGCTTCGAGTGCTTCCCCGCCCCGCCGGGCAATCGGTACAACAAAAACAGCCTGCGCTTTGCGGATTTCATCGCCGCCGAAATGAGCGCCGCCGGAGCAACTCTTCGGGGCGAAGGCGGGGTGCGCTATGCCTATTACGACGAGAACAACCAGCGCATCATCCGGGAGCGCAGCGACACCAATCCCAACGATTACCCCAGTTTTGCCATGGTGAACAGCACCGGCTGCGCCTCGGTGCTGGCGGAACAGTGCTTCATCACGAATGAGAGCGATCTGGCCGCCTTTGCCTCGCCGGAGGGCTGCCAGCTGGCCGCCCGGTGCTACTACCGGGCCATCCGCCAGTATTACGGCCTTTCGCCCGAACCGGAGCAAAGCAATTCCTGACCACAAAAAAATCCCCTTTCCAGCCGGAAAGGGGATTTTTGTTGGTTGCGGTTCAGGCGGCTTCGGCGTCGGTGTCCGCTTCCAGCGCCTGTGCGCTGGACAGGCCGCTCACGCTCAGCCCGCCGCTGATGCGGTAGACGCCGCTCATGTAGGCAATGCCGATCTTGTAGTTCTTGCCGGGGGTCAGGCCGTCAAAGGTGGCCGTGGCGCAGTCGCCGCCGGTGGCAAACTCGATGGTGTGGCCGTTCACATAGGCGCGGCCACCCTCCGCTTCCTCCCACAGAGTCACCAGATACTGGGTGGTTGCGGTGTCCTTTTCGCTGGTGGCGTAGCTGGTCACCGTGATGGAATCGCCCGCCGGGGTGAAATAGTTGGTGAACCGGTTCTGCACGCTGTTGAACACCACATACAGTGTGCCGCTGGCTTCGTCCAGCTGGCTGGCGAAGGTGGCGCTGGTGTCCAGCCCTTCCGGCCAGGTGATGCTGCCGCCTGCCTGAGAGGCGATGTAGGTTTCCTCCACCGCTTCGCTCTCGGCTTCCTCCTCGCTGCTGCCCGAGCAGCCGGTCAGGCAGAAGGCCGCCATGGCAAGCGCCAGGCCCAGGGCAAGCAGAGATTTCATTCGTTTCATAGCTGTGTCCTCCGTTTCGCGGGCGCAAAGCCCCCAACGGGCCGCCCGTAAGTCCGGTTTTTGTTCAGAGTTCCCGCAGCCCCGCCCCGTTGAAAACAGAGCCGGCCGGCGGGTGGATACCTTTTTATTATAATCCAAAACCCACCGGCTTACAAGCAGGCAGAAAAAAGCAGCCTCTTCCAACCCTTGTTCGGGGTCAAAAGAGGCTGCTCACAGTGCAAAATCAGCCGCTCACAGCTGAATGGCAAACTCCAGCCGGTGGTTCTCTTCGACGCTCAGCCGGTAAGCGGGCTCCACATCCGCGCCCCAGCTGTCGATGCCGCCCACGCCGCGCACTGCGCCCATCACCGTGACCACGGTGCGGCCGGTGTTCGGCAGCTGCTCCCGATGGTCGGCGTTCTGCAGCTCCTGCGCAGTGTAGGGCAGGGCGCTGAAGGCAAAGGGCTCGCCCTCCATGAACACCTCCAGCCGTGCCGCGTCCGGCTGGCCCGCGACCCGCCGCTCCAGCGTGAACTGGTGGGTGTCCATGTGTACGCCGCAGTCCTGCGGCACCAGATAATCCGGGATATGGGGAATCTCGGTATGGCGGCCGAACATCCCGCCCTTCTTCCGGTCCGGGTAGGTCTCGCCGGACAGGCCGGTCCAGCCGATGGCGGACGCGGGCTCGGGGAGAACCAGCCGCACGCCGAACACCGGCAGACCGGACAAGCCGGGCGCTCCGGCAAATTCCGCCTTCACCCGCAGGGTACCGGCGGCATCCACCGTGTAAACAATCTCCACCTTCGCGCCGGGCACGGCGGCAAAGGCGAATTCGTATGCAATTTCCACCTTGCGGGGGCCCTTTTCCCGCACCGTCCAGCCGGTACAGCGGGCAAAGGCGTCCGCCGCCATCCAGGCCGCGCTCTTCGCCGCGAATCCGTTGCCGATGTCGTTTTCGGTGGCGGCCCGCCACAGCGCCGGGCGGGGGGCCCGGTAGAGCCACTGCACACCCTGGGAAATCAGCGACACCGGGCCGGCCTCCACATAGGAGAAGAGCACCTCAAAGCCGGCGCCCTGCACGCCCAGGTTCACATCGCCCTCGATCACGGTCAGATCCGGGGCAGTCTCGGCCCGGCCGGCCCGCTCCTTTTGCAATTCGGCCAGCTGGCGGGCGGACTGCTGCGCTGCCCGCCGGTTGTTCGCATCGTGAGCAGCGCGCTGCTCCGGGGTGGAATACCAGTAACGCACCTCCTGCATGGCGGGCTTTTCGCTGCCGTCCGCAAACACGATGCCGTTGGCGCTGAAGTTGTAGTCGGTGGGGCGCTCGCCGAAGTCGCCGCCGTAGCCCAGCACCCGGCGGCCCAGGCTGTCGGTGCGCCAGAGGGCCTGATCCATATAGTCCCAGATAAAGCCGCCCTGATACTGGTCGAATTCCTCACCCAGGCGGATGTAGCTTTCCATGCCGCCCAGACTGTTGCCCATGTCGTGCATGTACTCGCACAGCAGGAAGGGCTTTTCCGGCTTTGCCTCCAGATATTCCCGAATTGCCTCGGGGGTGGCGTACATCCGGCTTTCCACGTCGCTGATGCGGTCGAATTCCCGGTTGTGGAACACGCCCTCGTAATGCACCAGACGGCTGGGGTCGTTTTCGTGGAAGAACCGGCTCATGGCCAGAATGTCCTCGCCCGCATAGGACTCGTTGCCGCAGGACCAGAACAGGATGGCGGTGTGGTTTTTATCCCGCTCGAACATGGAGCGGGCCCGGTCCACCACGCATTCCTTCCACTGGGGCAGGCTGCCGGGCACGTTCCAGCTGGGCTCCACCGCGCCCATCTTCTGCCAGGAGCCGTGGCTCTCCAGATTGGTCTCGTCGATCATATAGATGCCGTTTTCGTCGCACAGGTCATACCAGCGGCTCTGATCCGGGTAATGGCAGGTGCGCACCGCGTTGATGTTGGCCCGGCGGAAGGTATCCATGGCCCGGTCCATATCCTCGTCGGTGATGGCCCGGCCCCGCTCGGCGCTCCACTCGTGGCGGTTCACGCCGTTGAACATCACCCGCTCGCCGTTCAGCAGAAGCAGGCCGTTTTTCAGCTCGAACCGGCGGAAGCCGGTGGAATAGGGCACCAGCTCCACCACCTGACCCGCGACGTTTTTCACCGTGAACAGCACCGAATACAGCACCGGGTGCTCGTGATCCCAGGCGCACACATCGGGCAGGCGGATGGCGGTGCTGCCGTCCGGGTTTACCGGGCCCTCAAACAGCACCCGGCCCGCCGGGTCGCTCACCCGGCATTCCACCGCCGCGCCCTCCGTTTCGCCGGAAAGGCGCAGCCGGGGGGCAAGGGTGCCGGTGGTGTTGTCCTCGGCAAGGCCCGCCCGCAGCCACAGGTCCTCGATGTGCACCTGAGGCTTTGCATACAGATACACCGGCCGGAAGATGCCGCTGAACCGGAAGAAGTCCTGATCCTCCAGCCAGCCGGCGCTGCTGCGCTTGTGCACCTCCACGCAGAGCAGGTTGCCCTTCGGGCGGATGGCGTTCGTCAGATCGAAATGGGCGGGGGTGAAGGAGTCCTCACTGTAGCCGATGAACTGGCCGTTCAGCCACAGATAGAACGCCTGCTCCACCCCTTCCAGACAGATGCAGACCGGCTTGCCCGCCAGGGCCGGGTCCAGATCGAACCGGCGCACATAGCTGCTCACCGGTGCGTCGTTCCAGTCGATCTGGGGCGGGCGCAGATCGCTGCGGCCATCCCAGGGGTACATGGTGTTGATGTACTGGATCTGGCCGTAGCCCTGCAGCTCCACATGGCCGGGCACCTGGATGCGGCCGAAGGCCGAGCGGTCGGCCTCCTCCTTCCAGAAATCCGCGGGCCGGGCGGCGGGGTTCGGGCTGTGGGCAAACTGCCACTCCCCGTTAAGGCTCTGGCGCAGAGCCATGGTTTTCTGGGCCAGCTCCGCCTCGTTCTGGTACCACCGATGGTCCGAGTGGGCGGGCAGCCGCCCCACCGCGAACACCTCCGGGTTCACAAGCCAATTCAAATCAGGCTGCATCAATGCTTTTCTCTCCTTTTCCATTCTCATTCTCAGGCCACCTGATTTTCTGCCCGGATGGCCGCGCACTCACTGGCGGCCAGATCCGCCCAGCTGCCGTTGTGGAACAGAAAATCGTAGCGGTAAAGCACATAGCCGTCCACGCCCACTTCCCTGCCGGTGCCGATCATATCCGCCAGATTGTGGCCGGTCTGCCACTGGGTCACCGCCGCGTCGTAGTTGCCGCCGTCGCCGTCGCCGATGCGGTAGGCCCCCAGCCCGAAGTAGAGGGATACCCCCTCGGCCCGCTCCAGCGCGGCCCACTCCCTGGTGATGTTCTCGAAGCCGAACCGGGTCTGCCCGCCGGAGGTGGTGTAGCCATAGCCCCAGTAGAGCTGGGGCAGTATGTAATCCACATAGCCCGGGGTACTCATCCAGAGGGCCACATCACTATACTGGCCGTTATAATTGTTATCCATATTCCCCTGCGGACTGATCCCGAATCGACCCTCCGGCTTTGCCGCCTTGATGGCGTCGTATACCGCTTTCACCAGCTGGTTCACGTTGTCCCGCCGCCAGTCCTCAAGGCTCAGGGAGGTGCCGGATGCGGCGTATTCCTCCGCGTCAAAGGAGGGGTCGGTGGTGGGGTAGAAATAGTCGTCGAAGTGGATGCCGTCCACCTCATAGTTCATCACGATTTCGGTCACGCCGTCCACGATCAGCTGGCGCACTTCTTCGCTGGAGGGGTCGAAATACAGCCCCTCCCCCGCCTGCTTGACCAGCTCCGGCCGGGTGACGGCGGGGTTTGAATCCGCCAGCTGACCGGGCAGGCCGGCGTTCAGCTGCACCCGGTAGGGATTCAGCCAGGCCTCCAGTTCAAGGCCGTGGGCGTGGGCAGTCTCGATCAGAATGGCCAGCGGGTCAAAGCCCGGGTCCTGCCCCTGGGTGCCGGTGCACAGATGGCTCCAGGGGAAGTACTGGCTGGGGTAAAGGGCGTCCGCAAAGGGGCGCACCTGGGCGATGACCGTGTTCAGGCCCAGATCGGCGCAGTTGGCCATCATCTCCTCTGCCCCGGCCCGGAAGGCTTCGGCGCTGGAGAAATCGAACTGCTGCCATTCCAGATAGCTCACCCACATGGCCCTGTATTCCGGCTGAGCCTGAGCGGGCTTTTCGGCTTCGTCGCCGGTGTCGTTTACAATGGGGCTGCCGGTCTGGCTGCCGGCGGTGCTGGCGGACGTGCCGCCGGGTGCAGTTCCGCCGCAGGCGGCAAGGCTCACCGCAAGGCAGGCGGCGGCCAGCAGGGCGAATATCCTGTTCCACATCATGGATCAACTCCTTTTGGGGCGGGCTTTGCGCAAGGGGCCCCGCGGCAGGCGGCCCGCGCCCTGTTTCATTCCTATGCGGGGCGATTCGTGCTTATTATAGCACAGCACGCCCGCGCAGCGCAAAAAAGCGGCAGCCGGAAAACCGGCTGCCGCCTGTGTGCCTGAAAATCAGTATTTGGCCACAATGGCGCTCATCTTGTCCCAGTTGGCCTCCATGTCGCTCACCAGCTTGAACTGGGTGCGGCAGCGGTCCAGATTCTGGCCTTCCCGGTGTACCCGGAAGTAGTGGTCACCCTCCAGATAGTCGGTGAGGAAGCGGATGCCGCATTCCAGCGTCATCAGCTTGGCGCCCCAGGGCAGGTTCTCCTTTTCGGCGGCGGTCAGCGCATCGCCGGCAGCCTCCAGAAAGCCCTTGGTGTAGATCTCGAACAGATCCAGATCAAAGTTCACCTTGCTCAGGTCCTTCTCGTCCTCGGCGCAGTGGTTGGCGCCGAAGCGGATGGAATCGCCGAAGTCGTTCAGTGCAAGGCCGGGCATCACGGTATCCAGGTCGATGACACAGATGCCGGTGCCGGTTTTCTTGTCCATCAGGATGTTGTTCAGCTTGGTGTCGTTGTGGGTCACGCGCAGGGGCAGCTTGCCTGCCTCCAGCTGATCCATCAGCACGGCGCAGTCCTTCTCCCGGGCCAGCACAAAGTCGATCTCCGGCTGCACGTCCCTGGCGCGGCCGCACGCATCCGCCTCCAGCGCCTTTTTGAAGTTGGCAAACCGGTTGCGGGTGTCGTGGAACTTGGCAATGGTCTCATGCAGGGTGGCGGCATCGTAACCGGCCAGCAGACGCTGGAAGTTGCCGAAGGCAACCGCGCTCTGGTAGAACTGCTCCGGATCCTCCACCGCCTGCAGGCAGACGGTGCCCTCCACGAAGGGATACACACGCCAGCAGCCGCCCTGGCTGTCCCGGTAATAGTTCTTGCCCTCTTTGGTGCGCTGCACGGTCATGGTCTCACGGGCGGTATCGCCGCCGTTTTTCTCGATGATGCCGCGCAGATAATCGGTCACGCCCACGATGTTTTCCATCAGGCCGTCCGGATCGGTGAAGGTGTTGGTGTTGATGCGCTGCAAAATAAAGCGCACGCAGTCGCCCGCCTCGTCCTGGGTGTATACACAGAAGGTATCGTTGATGTGGCCCTTGCCGTAACGCACGGCGCCCACGATCTGACCGCCGAAATCAAAGCCGGTCAGGGCCTCAGACAGGGTTTCTTCCGCTTTGCACAGTGCCATGATGCTTACTCCTTCCACAGATCATCGGGATACAGGCCGGCGGCGGTCTTGTCGGCAATGGCCTTTACCACCACGGGCTTATCCTCTTTGTAAGTAACGCCGTACCACTTGTCGGTGCTGCGCAGCACCTGAACGGTGGCCTTGCCCTCCTCGATCAGCTGGCTGACCACGCTGGGCAGGAAGTACTCGCCCTTCAGCGGGTTCTCCACCAGAGCCTTGTCCAGGAAGGCGGCGAAGCGGGTCTTGGCTTCGGCCACGAAGTTCTCGGAGAAGCCCCACAGGTTCATGGAAACCACGCTGTCCGCGTCCACGTCGGTCCAGGTTTTGCCGTCGTCCTCGGTGAAGTGGATGCCGTTCTCGTAGGTCTCGATCTTAGTGCGCTCGGTCACGCTGGCCAGGGTGCCGTCGGCGTTTTCCACGCAGATGCCGCGGGCCACGCTGCCGTTCTCGGTCACGGTGTTCTTCAGCAGATAGCCCACCATGGCGAAGCGGTACTTGTCGTCGTCCTGATGGGTGGACAGATAGTTGTAAATCTCCTTGAAGGCTTCGGGGCCGTAGTAGTCGTCGGCGTTGATCACGGCGAAGGGTGCGTCGATCACGTCACGGGCGGCCAGAATGGCATGGCTGGTGCCCCAGGGCTTGGTGCGGCCTTCCGGCACGGAGTAGCCCTCCGGCAGATCGTTCAGATCCTGATAGGCGTAGCGCACGTCCATGATTTTGGACAGCCGGTTGCCGATGGCTTCCTTGAAGGCGTCCTCGATTTCGTGCTTGATGATGAACACGATGGTCTCAAAGCCCGCGCGGCGTGCGTCGTAGGCGGAATAGTCGATGATGATCTGGCCGTGGTTGCCCACCGGATCAATCTGCTTCAGGCCGCCGTACCGGCTTCCCATACCTGCTGCCATCACCACAAGAATCGGTTTTTTCATGATGCTCTCTCCCTATCTCTCAATGCAATCTTAACGGGCAGGCCGTTCAACCCTTGTACCCGTTGGGGTTCATGCTCTGCCACTTGTAGCTGGAGGCGCACATCTCCTCGATGCCGTACTGGGCCTCCCAGCCCAGCTCCTCCCGTGCCTTGGTGGGGTCGGCGTAGCACTCGGCGATGTCGCCGGGGCGGCGGGGATCGATCACATAGGGCAGCTCCTTGCCGCAGGCCTTGGAGTAAGCCTTGATCACATCCAGCACGCTGTAACCGTGGCCGGTGCCCAGGTTGCAGATGAACAGGCCGCAGTTGGTGGACAGCTTTTTCAGCGCCGCCACATGGCCCCGGGCCAGATCCACCACATGGATGTAGTCACGCACGCCGGTGCCGTCCGGGGTGTTGTAGTCGTTGCCGAATACATGCACCTTTTCCAGCTTGCCCACGGCCACCTTGGCGATGTAGGGCACCAGATTGTTGGGAATGCCGTTGGGGTCCTCGCCGATCAGACCGCTCTCGTGCGCGCCGATGGGGTTGAAGTAGCGCAGCAGGGCCACATTCATGGTGGGGTCGGCCTTGCACAGATCCTTCAGAATCTGCTCGTTCATCACCTTGGTGGCGCCGTAGGGATTGGTGGCCGCGCCCACGGGGAAATCCTCCCGGATGGGCACGCTGGCCGGGTCGCCGTAAACGGTGGCGGAGGAGGAGAACACGAAGTTCTTCACCCCGTGGCGGCGCATGCTGTTCAGCACGTTCAGGCAGCTGACCAGATTGTTGGTGTAGTATTCCAGCGGCTTGGAAACGCTCTCGCCCACTGCTTTATAAGCAGCGAAGTGAATCACCGCGTCAATCTCCGGATGCGCATCGAACAGCTCGTCCACCCTGGCCGCATCGCACAGGTCGATGTTCACAAAGGGTACCTTTTTGCCGCTGATCTGCTCCACCCGGTTCAAAGCCTCCTGGCAGGAGTTGTAGAAGTTGTCGGCCACCAGAATCTCGTGGCCGGCTGCCATCAGTTCAATGCAGGTGTGGCTGCCGATGTAGCCGGCGCCGCCGCTTACCAAAATAGGCATAATGATTTATCCTTTCTTATTCAACCGTTTTCCGGCATCATTCAGCAGTTGGGCAGCTCCACGTTGGACAAACAGTTCACCGGGGTGCGGCCGGGAATCAGGCGGGTACCGTCGGAATAGCCTTCCTCCGAATCCTTCAGCTCCTGAATCAGCAGATTGCGCAGGTAGGCAATCCGCTCCTGCTTGTCCGGGTCATGGATGGCGTTGTGGGTCTCGTCCGGGTCGTTCACCAGATCGAAATACTGTTCCTCGTTCCGCTCGTTCAGCCAGATGAACTTGTCGGTCTTTGTCACAATAAACTGGCTGGACCAGCGGTTGAAGCCGAAGGTGTGCTCCCCGTGGATGTATTCCCGGTCCAGCGGATGCAGCATGCTGCGCCCGTCCAGATGGGCGGGGATCGGTGCGCCCGCCAGCTCCAGCAGGGTGGGCATCACGTCCCGCAGCTCCACCAGCGAATCGTCGGTGCGGCCCCGGGGGCCGATGTACCGCTCCGGCCCGCTGATAAACATGGGAATGTGGGCGCTGCCGTTGTAGGGCAGCGATTTGCGGCACCACCCGTGGTCGGACAGCATCTCCCCATGGTCGGAGGTGAACAGGATCACGGTGTTGTCCATCAGCTTGTGCTCGATCAGCGCCTGAATGATGCGGCCGATCTGGTGGTCCAGATGGGTGATGCAGGCGTAGTAGCCGATCTGCTGCTGGCGGATCAGCTCCGGGTCTTTTGGCCCGGTGCAGGAATTGAACACCATACCCCGCTTTTCCAGCATGGCGGTGTCGTTCCAGTCACCCTTCACCGGCGGCCGCAGATCCTTGTCCTTATACAGGTCGAAGTAATACTGGGGCGCGTCGTAGGGGGCGTGGGGCCGCACAAAGCTGGCCATCAGAAAGAAGGGCTGTCGGGGATCCCGGCGGCGCAGAAAGTCGATGCTCCGGCTGGCCACCCAGTTGGTGGGGTGGTATTTTTCCGCATAGGGCCAGGGGCGGGCGGTCCAGCCGTTGCAGTCCATGCCGGTGTCGGTCACGTCCGCATCCGCGCCCAGCTCGCTTTTCAGCCAGTGGAAGTAATCGTCCGCAATCAGCTGGTTTTCGCCGTATTCCACATTGGGGTAACGATATTCATGCAGGTAGCCGTCGTGCAGCTCCACGTTGTGGAAGCCCAGATAGTTGCGCAGGGGATGCACATGCATCTTGCCCACGCACTGGGTGTAGTAGCCGGCCCTGCTCAGTTCTCCGGCCATGGTGCAGCCGTAGTTCCAGTCCACCCGATCCTGATAGCCCACCTTTCCGGTGTGGCGCTGGCTCAGGCCCGTGTGCAGAATGGCCCGGGCGGGCACGCAGGTGGGGCAGGCGGACCAGGCATTGGGAAAATAGACGCCGTCGGCGGCAAGGGAGTCCAGATACGGGGTTTTCACATCCGGGTGCCCGGCATAGCCCAGGCAGTCTCCCCGCTGCTCATCGGTCATGATCAAAAGAATATTGGGGCGGTCCGTCACAGCGTTCACAACCTTTCCGAAAACAGACGACAGGGCGTTTTTCCCCCGCCGCGACAATGAAAGAGGCGGCCGCCGCCGGGCATTCCCGAGGGCGGCCGCCTTGATGCAAAACCGGATCAGGGCCGATCAGATCTCATACCACTTGATCTCGTTGGCGTCCATATCCAGCTCGAAGCTGGTGCCGTCGCCCTTGTAAACGGTGGTATGCTGGGGCTCGTAGGTGTTGTTCACCACGCAGTATTTGCCGTTCTTCACATAGGCATGTACTTCCACGTTGAAGTTGGAGGAGAACCAGCGATGCAGGTTGTCCTCGTCGTGGGCGCTCCACAGGATGGAACGGTACAGCATGCGGCTGTTCTCGAAGGTGTAGGGCAGGCCGCTGATGTAAACGGTGCGGCCGGCGCCGAACTCGTTCACTGCCATCTGCACTTCCTTGTCCTTCTGAACCAGGATCTGGGCGCCCTCCAGCGCGTAGATGTTCTTCTTGCCCTCGCCGAAGTCCACTTCCCTGGTGGCGTCGGCCAGGATGAAGTGATCCCGATGCTCATCCCAGTTGTACTTGTCGTAGTTCAGGGTGAAGCCGGTCTCCTTCTCCACGCCCATCACGGTGGCCAGCTGCAGGTAGTGGCCCTGATACTGGTGGCCGGCGGGCTCGCCCACGCCGATGAAGCCGCCGCCGTTGTAGATGAAGGCCTTGATGGCAGAAGCGATCTCCGGGTCCTCCCACACGGCGCCGCCGGTGTGGGCGGTGTCGCCGTCGCCCACGTTGATCAGCACGTCAATGGAATCCAGCAGCTTCGGGTCGGCCTTGATGTCGTCGAAGCTGATGAACTTCACGTCGAAGGGAGCGCCGCTCAGCGCCTCGATCACGCCGGCGTAGCTGTAGTTCTGCTTCTGGTACAGCGCATGGTGCACCATGTGGCAGCCCCAGCTGCGGGCCTTGCCCCAGCTGTTCAGCACAGCCACGGTCTTGACGCAGTAGGCGGTGGTGCCCTTGGCGTTCTCGTACAGCTCACGGAACTCGTTGCAGACGCTCTCGATGTAATCCACGAACTCGGGGAAGTCCAGCGCCAGCTTCAGGTAGCCGCCGTAGCCGATCCGGTCCACGGGCTTGCGCAGGATGGCGCGGCGGGCGGTCACCCAGTTCTCCTTGGCTTCCTTCACCGGGTCGCCGCCCTCGTGGAAGGTATCCGGGAAGAAGTAGGGCAGGAATCGGCCCTCGGTGTACTTCACGCCGGGAATATCGGAAATCAGACGCAGGGTGGAGCCGTTGCCCACGCTGCCCACCACGGCGTCCAGGCCGATGGTCTTGAACTCGTCCATGAAGGGCTCGGTGCCGATGAAGTGGTCGCCCAGGAACATCATGGCTTCCTTGCCCAGCTCGTGGGTGATGTCCACCATCTCCTTGGCCAGCTTGGCAACCTCGCGGCGCTGGAAGGCCTGGAAGTCCTTGAACTCCTTGCTGGGCACCCGGTACTGGTTGTTGTAGTAGCCCTGATCGATGATGAACTCGGGGCGGAACTTGTAGCCCACTTCCTCCTCAAACTGCTTCAGGATGTAGGGGGAAACGCTGGCGGAATAGCCGTACCAGTCCACATACTTCTCACGCTTCAGCTCGTCGAACAGCAGGGTGAACTGATGGAAGAAGGTGGTGTAGCGGATCACGTTCACATAGGGATGCTCGGCAATGAACTTGCGCAGGCGCTCCATGGTGAACTTGTGGGTCTTGGGCTGGCGCACGTCGAAGGTGATCTGGTGCTCAAAGTTCTGCCAGTTGTTGGTCACCGCATTGTACATGTGCACGGGGTCCCAGATCAGGTAGGCCAGAAAGCTCACGGTGTAGTCGTGGAAGGCGGTGCAGCCGGTGATCTCCACGCAGCCGGTGGCCTCGTTGTAGCTCCACTGCTCCACGGGAACCACCTCACCGGTGGTGCGGTCGATCACTTCCCACCAGCGCTTGATGTCGTCGCGGGTGTTTACTTCCATCAGCTCCTGGGAAACGCCCTTCATCAGAGGAATCGACAGAGTGTCGCCGGTGGCGGTGTAGAAGCCGGTCATGATGTAGCACTGCTGCACCTCGTCCGGGTTGGCCTTGGCCCAGGCGTTGTCCTTCCGGGTGGTGTAGTAGGTGGAGTAGATCTTCGCGCCCACCTTGGTCAGCTCTTCGGGAAATTCGGTGCCGTCGCAGTCGCGGATGGCGTCTGCGCCCCAGCGCTTCAGAATATCAATGGTTTCCGGCACAATGTCCAGATTGGTGGGAATGGTTACCCGGCCGGTCAGTTTTTTCTCGCTCATGTTGTTCCTCTTTTCCTGGTTTTGACCAAAATACGGCGTTCTGCCCGCTCTTTTCGGCGCGGGCAGAACGCCGCGTTTGTGCGTTTTATTTTGTGTAGGGTTTGTTATACAGATACAGCAGCACAAGGATGCCGGCCAGACCCACCAGCTGGATGCCCAGACCGATCGTTCCCTGCCGGGTGTCGGCCATGAAGCCCATGGAGTGGCCCGCAATGACCAGCGCCAGGCACACCAGTGCAGCAATGCCGGCCAGGATCAGTTTCACGGTCTTTTTGGTGTATTCATTCATCGTGTTTCCCTCCTTAGCCCTTCAGGCCGCCCAGAGTCATGCCCTGAGTGAGCTTTTTCTGTACACACATATACAGGATCAGCGTGGGGATCATGACCAGAACCAGACCGGCGTACATCTGGCCGTACTCGGCCTTGGCGTTCTGGGCCTTCATCAGGTTCAGCAGGCCAACCGGCAGGGTGCGGGCGCCGTTGGGATCGGTGAGCATGGTCATGGAGATGATGTACTCGTTCCAGTAAGCCAGGAACTCGAACAGGATTACGGTGATGATGCTGGGCTTGGCCATGGGCAGGATGATGCGCACCATGGTGGTGAAGTAGCCCGCGCCGTCCACATAGGCGGCTTCCTCGTAGTCCTTGGGCAGAGTGGCCAGGTAGCTGCTCAGCAGGTAGATGGTGAAGGGCAGCGTGGTGGAGGCCAGAACCACCGATACCACGAAGGGATTGTTCAAGAAGAAGGATTTGCCAAACAGAGAGTTCAGCACCCGGTCACCGGCCACGAACATCAGGAAGATGGGAACAACGATGTAGTTCACGTTGATGAACAGGCCGGCCATGAAGCCGCCGCGGATGACCTTGCGGCCGATGAAGTTGTAGCGGCTGAGCACATAGGCCGCGGGCAGAGCCACCAGCAGCAGGATCGCCAGCGACATGGCGGTGATCATGACCGAGGTCATGAAGTACTCGCCCATGCGGGCCTTGGTCCAGGCATCCACAAAGTTTTGCAGGTAGAGGCCCTGAGGCAGGGTGAAGGGGTTGCCGTAGAACTCGCTGTTCTGCTTTACGGATGCCATAAACACCCACGCCACAGGCACAATGATCGTGACTGCAAGCACGATCAGCACGATATAGATCACGGCTTTGATCAGCGCATCGCTTCTCTGGCCGCTTGTTTTCTTGTTTGCATTCATTCGCACACGCTTCCTTTCCGATCAGAATTCCAGCGCTTCGCGTTCGGTCACCTTGTTCACGATGGCGGCCAGTGCGAAGGAGAAGGTGAACACCACAACACCGATGGCCATGCCGTAGCCGTAGGTGGAGTTGGTGTAGGCCTGCTTGTACATGTAGCTCAGGAACACCTCGGTGGCGCCGTCCGGGCCGCCGTTGGTCATGGCCTTTACAAACAGGAAGCTCATGTTGATGTTGGAAATGATGAAGAAGGTCAGAGTGGTGCGGATGTTGGTCCAGATCAGAGGCAGGGTGATGCTGAAGAACTGCTTGGTCCGGGAAGCGCCCTCCAGGTTCGCGCTCTCGTACAGGCTTTCGGAGATGGAGGACATGCTGGCCATGTACATGACCATGTAGTAACCGATGGCCTGCCATACCATGGCGATGGCCAGGCTGTAGATAACGATCTTCTGGTCACCCATCCAGTAGATGGGCTCCGCGTCGCCCCGGAAGATGTTCAGGATGCTGTTCAGCAGGCCGTTGTTGGCGTCGTAGATGGCGCTGAAGATGGCGCTGATAACAACCACAGACAGAATGTTGGGGATGTAGAAGATCACGCGGAAGAAGTTCTGACCCTTGAGGTTCTCACGGGTCAGGATGGCGGCAAACAGCAGTGCGAACACGATGGTCACCGCTGTGACCATCACGATCAGCAGGATGCTGTTGCGGCAGGAACGGAGGAAGTTTTCATCCTTGAACAGGGTGACAAAGTTTTCCAGACCCACAAATTCCTGATTGGGGGAATAGCCGCCCCAGCGGAACAGGGACATGCGGAACACGTTGAATGTGGGGATTGCCAGGAAAATGAACGCCAATATTGTGGCCGGCGCCACGCATGCCACAATAAACCGGCTGCGCGCTTTATTTTTTTGCATTGTGCCAACTCCTCTCACCTAAAAGGCGGTGAACAAAAGGCTGATTCCTTCTGTTCACCGCCCGGTTTACCAGATTACCTGCGCGGCAGGCGCCTTACGGCGCATCCAGTTTGCCATGCGCATTTGAACATTGTGGCCAGCGCCGACAACGTTTACTCCATGGCTGCGGCCATGGTCTTGCAGGTATCCTGCATATCGGTATGCCACTGCTCAGCAGTCTTGTTGCCGTTCACAACGCTGTCCATGGTGAAGCAGAAGACCTGCTTGAAGTCCATGCCTTCCACGGGCTTGGTGGTGGCGAAGGTGCCGATGGCAGCCTTGGCGCCGTTGTCGTATACGCTGTAGTAGACCTTGTTGTCGTCGCTCAGCTTGTCGGTCATGCCAACGATGGGCTGAACCGCACCGGACTCGGCGAAGATGGCAGCAGCCTCATCGCTGTACAGGTAGCTGATGAATACCTTGGCCAGCTCCTGATTCTGAGAACCGGCGGGAACCCAGCACTGCTCGAAGAAGGTGTAGCTGTAGCGGTCGCCGCCCTGCTCCATTGCAGGCAGAGCCATGAAGCCCCACTCGAAGCCGTCCGCACGGGGAGCGTCGGCCATCTCGCCGATGACCCAGTTGCCGTTGGGCATGAACAGCGCCTTGTTGTCCAGGATCAGCTGCTGGTTCTTGGTGAAGTTGTCGGAGTTGCCGTTGGAGGGAGTGGACTTCTCGGTGTTCGCAGCCAGCTTGCCCAGCACGTCGAACATCTGGCCCATCTCTTCGCTGGCCCAGGTAGCCTCGTCGTAACGCAGAGCGTTGTTGAAGAAGTCCTGACCGCCCACCTCAGGGATCATGGCGTAGATGAACGCATCCAGGTAGCCGGCGGTGGGGTAAGAAAACAGGGGGATGTCGGTCTGGTCGGCCAGAGCGAAGAACTCATCCCAGGTGGTGGGCAGGGTCAGCTCGCCGCCGCCCTCGGTGAAGTTTGCCTTGTTGTAGAACAGACCGCAGGGGCTGTAGAACATGGGCATCATGTAAACGCGGTCGTCGTTGTAGGGGTTGGTGGTCAGGTTGCCGGTGAAGCCGGGGATGATCTTCTCGCCCACGGTCACGTCCTCACCCAGAACCTTCATGTCCAGAACGTCGCTCAGGTCGGTCAGAGCGTTCTCTTTCAGCATGGTCTCGGGCAGAGCCTTCTCACGGCCGGTGGCCAGATGAACCACGTCGTAGAAGTTGCCGGCCTTCATCTGGGGATCGATCACGTCCTCCAGGTTCTTGTCGGTGGTCAGCTCTACGGTAGCGCCGGTCTTGGCTTCGAAGCCATCCACAACCTTCTGCCACATCTCGGAGCCGTAAGCGGTCTCAATAGCGGCGACCTTCAGGGTCTGGCCGGCGTAATCGCCCTCTGCGGAAGCGGTGGAGCCGGACGCGCCGGAAGCGGCGGTGCTGGTAGAGCCGGTGCTGGTGGTGCCACCGCCGCAAGCGGTGAACACGGATGCAGCCATCATGACTGCCAGCAGCATGCTAAGTGCCTTTTTCATAGTGTACCTCCTGTTTCGTGTATCCATAACGCAGGGACGGAAGGAATGCTGTTGCACTTCCTTCGGTTTTCGCGCTTCCCTGCATTTCCTGATTCCAGTATACCGTTTCCAACCAGGAATACAAGAGTTTTCTTGCTCTAACTTTTATACTGCTTGTTTTTGTGTTCATTTTCCCCAGTATGTGCTCCTTTTGGGAGTAATTTTTGTATTTAATATCAACAAAAAACCCAAACAATTTCTGGCTATATTGCCATTGTCAAAAAATTCGTAGAACAGCTCACTATTTTTTGTTTTTATCGTCAATTCAAAACGACCAATTTTTCATCATACTCTCATATTTTTTCACTTTATCAACCAAAATTGTTCATGCAAATTTGCATTTTAAAAAAATGGCGTTATAATAAAGCCAAACAATCGATTATATTTTGCTCAATATTTTATAAATTCTCCGGAATTTTCGGTCTTTTGCCTTGTGCAGCCGCCGAACGGATGCAAATCGTCCGGATATGCGGCCGTAAAAATATCCGGCAGGGAGGTTTTTGCATGAGCACCAAACGATATGATCTGGATCTGAGCGTTTCCCAGCGTTCACCGGGCTCCTTTTCCGCCCTTCTGGGAAACGCCAGCCTGCTGTATGTGACCGACGCCCAGTTCAACACAGACTGGCACAGCACCCTGCACAGCCATCCCAACATGGAGCTGTTTTACTGCGTGCGGGGCATCGGTGAGTTCCGCATGAAGGACCGGGTGCTGCCCGTGGGCAGCGACGACATGATCATCATCAACCCCAACGTGGAACACACGGAATCCAGCATTCCCAGCAATCCGCTGGAATACATCGCTCTGGGCATCAGCGGGGTGGACCTGGTGTTCGACACCAAGGGCCAGCAGTTTTCGGTGCTGAACTACCGGGAATCCCGTTCAGAGATTGCGGCACTGCTGCGGATGCTGATCTCGGAGGCCTCCACCCAGCCGCCGGGCTGGGAGAATGTCTGCCAGCATCTTCTGGTGGTGCTGCTCTCGCTTTTGCTGCGGCACACCCATTTTACCCTGAACAGCGAGCAGGGGCTGCACACCAACAAGGAATGCGCCGCCGCCCGCCGCTACATCGACGAACATTTTGCCGAGCCCATCGACCTGAATCAGCTGGCAAACCTCACCCACGTGAACAAGTATTATCTGGCCCATTCCTTCAAGAAGGAATATGGCATCTCCCCCATCAACTATCTGATTGAGCGGCGGATCCGGGAAAGCAAATATCTGCTGGAGCACACCGACCACAACCTCTCTGAAATTGCTCATTTTCTGGGGTTTTCCTCCTCCAGCTATTTTTCCCAGAGCTTCCGCCGGTTCACCGGCCAAAGCCCCACCGATTATCGGAAAACCAGCCGATGCACCGATGAGGATCTCTCCGCCGAGCCCGACAACTGAGCAAAACAAAAGCGCCTTCGCCGAACATCGGCAAAGGCGCTTTTTGTCTGGTGGGCCATCCAGGACTTGAACCCGGGACCAATCGGTTATGAGCCGACAGCTCTGACCAGCTGAGCTAATGGCCCTTACGGGCGGCGAACCGCTCGAATGTTTTTATTATACCAGAACCAGAGCCCGGTTGCAAAGCATTTTTTGCGGCAGAGGCCACCGTCAGATTCTGCCATACATCTTGCACACCAGCCGCAGGCTCAGGTCCCCAAAGTGGCCGGCGTTGCGGCGCACCACATCCACGGTGCTCAAGGGCCGGAAATATTCGCCCTGCCGCTGCACTGCGGCGCGGGTGTATTCCAGATAACTGCCCTCGTAGATGGCATACGGTTCCAGCCGGTGCAGCAGCGACTGCACCTGAATGACGCGCAGGCCAAGGCAGCGGCTCACAAACTCCACGCAGGTGAAGGCCCCGGGCAGGGCCAGATGGAACCCCACCACACTGGCCATGGCCCCGTATGTATTGTAGATGGTGCGGCCCGGCTGGGCCCGGCAGACCATGAGCATGTTGCGGGCGGCGTCGAACTGGCGCCGGGTCACCGGCACCCGGCAAACCCGCACCCGGATGTCGCCCTCGTCGCACAGGCGGCCCGCATCCTCGGCCACAAAGCCGCCCGCCAGCGCATTGTGCTTGTTGCGGCGGGCGAAGGAATAGCAGACCGCCAGATCCGGCCGCAGGCTGATGGAAACATGGTTATAGCTGCTCCCGGTCACCGCCCGGATCATCCGGCCCATTCCGGTGTTGGTGTGGGAAAACATCACATACAAATCCGGCAAATTCCTTCGCCTCCTTTTTTGAATTTACGAAAAAGCCTGTCATTCCAGACCGGCGCACCGGCCTGCCAGATACCCCGCGCCCATCAGGCCCGCCTGGTTGCCCAGCTGCGCAGGAATCAGCCGGCAGCCCCGGAAACTGGGCTTTAAAAGCGGCTGCAGCTGCCGGGCCAGCTGGCTCTGGATGTAGTCCTGCTTCATCACGCCGCCGCCCAGCACCACAGCTTCCGGGTCAAAGGCGTGGATGAGCGACACAAGGCCATAGCTGATCTCGCGGATCCAGCCGTCCACTTCGGCCCGCACGCTGTCATCCTCCAGCCGTGCGAAGATGGCCCGGCCGTCGGTCAGTTCCGGAAAGCGGGCGCTTACCCGTTTTACCAGCGCAGTGGTACTGGCGTAGCGCTCATAGCTGCCCGTGCCCTGGCAGGCCGGGTCCACCGCCTCCGGATGGGTGATCAGGCCGCCAAATTCCCCGGCGCTGCCCAGGCTGCCCCGGTACAGCTGCCCGCCCGCAAAGGCCGCGCCGCCGATGCCGGTACCAAAGGTGAGCATCACAAAATCCCGTTTCCCCTTTGCCGCACCGAAGGCGTATTCGCCCATGGCAGCGGCGTTCACATCGTTTTCCACCGCCACCGGCAGGCCCAGCTGCTGCTCCAGCAGAGTTTTCGGGTTCATACCGGTGTAACCGGGAATGTTGCAGGCAAACCGGATGCGACCGGTCTGCGGCTCCACCTCGCCGGCAGTGGAAATGCCCACACACTGCACACCGGGCATCCCGTGCACCAGCTCCGCCACATTCCGGAGCATCTGCTCCGCGCCGGCAGCCGCATTGGTGGGCGTTTCCTGCAAAGAGGAAAGCCGCCCGTCCTCCAGCACCGCCGTTTTAATATAAGTACCGCCAATGTCCACACACGCTGTTCTCATGGAAAAGCCTCCATTTTTCCCTTTGCTTTTGTGCGAAAGAGTCATTTGAGGGTTATTATACCAGACTCCGACGGAATTTGGAAGAGAAGCCGGTCTGATATAAAAAATGTGCCGCAAGCAAACACAGCTTGCGGCGAGCTGAAACATCGCAACACAACAGATACTTTTACACTGGCTTCTTCGCTGTATTGATGGAAGCAATCAGCAATCGTTTGACCTCTGTGCATTGCTTTAAAATAGCAGAATCTTCATAATAACCGTTCTCAATCAACAGTTCCAGCCAGCATTCACTTTCCGAACATTCTTTCAGGGCAATCTGCAATTTTACAATAAAATCAGCCTTACCGTGGGCATACATGGCTTCCCGGATATTCGCCCCCCACGCTGGTATCAGATCGAATCAGCTGATTGGCGAGAACGCCCTCCCGTTTTTCACGCTCGATTTCATTACATACCCGGATAATTTCCAAAGCGAAGGCTTTGGATTTATCCTGCAACGGACTGGGCACAATCATCACCCCAACCATTAAAATCCGTGCCGCGCATGCGGCACACCTTACTTATTCACTATTCCCTTCCAAAAATCGACTCTGTCGGTTTAGTGAAGAGTGAATAAGGAAAAATCGACAAGCTCCTTGGCGGAACTTGCTTCCGGGGCCCCCGCGAAAGTTTGCAGCGCAAAATTTCGTGGGGAAGAGGAGGAATGACGCAGCGGTATGAGAAAAGCCCGGTCTTTCGACCGGGCTTTTTGAATGGAGCGCAGTCCATCGGGCAGGCCACGCCCTGCTGGGGCCCCCATGAAAATTTGCGGAGCAAATTTTCATGGGGAAGTGAGGAGCGACGCAGGGATGAAGAAAGCCCCGGTCCTTCGACCGGGGCTTTTGCACGGACCGGAGTCCGCGACGAACTGGAGCTGGTGGACGGATTCGAACCCCCGACCTGCTGATTACAAATCAGCTGCACTACCAGCTGTGCTACACCAGCATATTCAACAAGAGACATTATACCAAAAAAATCGTCCGGGTGCAAGACGGTTTTTGTCGCCGGGCTCCTTCCCTTTTGCCGGGGCCCGGCGACATGGTTCCGTTTTGCAAACCGGCGGCTTATTTTGCCGCGTCCAGCGCCTTCTGCAAGGCGCAGAAATCTTCCAGCGTGAGCTGCTCGGGGCGGGCGGTGGGGCTCAGGCCCGCCGCCTCCAGCGCCGCGGCCACCTGGGCCTTGGGCAGGCCCAGACCGCTGCTGATGGAGTTGGCCGCGGTCTTGCGCCGCTGGCCAAAGGCTGCCCGCACCAGCTTGAAAAAGCCTTCCTCGTTTTCCACCTGCACCGCGGGCTGCTCGCGCACCTGCAGCTGAATCACCGCGCTGGTCACCTTCGGCGGCGGATAGAAGCTGCCGGGCTGTACCGTGAACAGCAGCCGGGGCTTTGCATAGTAATCCACCGCATAGCTGATGGCGCCCGCCTGACGGGTACCGGGCGTGGCAGTAATGCGGTCTGCCGCCTCCTTCTGCACCATAACCGTGATGTGCTGAATGGGCAGTTTCTCCTCCAGCAGCCGCATCAGGATGGGGCTGGTGATGTAGTAGGGCAGGTTGGCGCACACCGCCACCGGCATTCCGGCGAATTTCTCCCGGATCAGACCTGCCAGATCCACCTTCAGCACATCCTGCAGAAGGATTTCCACGTTATCGAACTCGGCCAGCGTCTCCGCCAGCAGGGGCGGCAGGCGCTGATCCACCTCGATGGCCACCACCTTGTTCGCCCGCAGGGCCAGCTCCTTGGTGAGCACGCCCACACCGGGGCCAACCTCAATCACGCCCCAGCTCTTGTCGATGCCCGCGGCCTCCACGATCTTGGGGCAGATGCCCGGGTTCACAATGAAGTTCTGCCCAAATCCCTTGGACAGTGCGAAGTCATACCGGGCGCAAAGGTCCCGAATGGTGGAAATATCCGTTAAATTGGGCATAGGGTCCCGCCTTTCTGTTTCTCTCGCGCCCGCCCGGAGCTTTTCCCGGGCAGACAGCAGCGCCCCGCCGCCCATCTGCATGGGCCGCCGGAGCGCCGCTGGATCATTTTGAAATTATTCGCCGTCGGTGCCGTCGGTCTGGGCAGTGCTTTCCGCCACAGTGCTGGCATCCGTGCTCTCGCCGGTAGTCTCGCCGCCCTCATCGGTGCTCTGGCTGGCGGAAGCGTCGCCGCTGGCGGCGCTGGTGGCATCGGTACCGGTGGAAGCGGTTCCGCCGGTCATGGTCTGGGCAACACCCTCGGCCTTCTGAACCTGGGTATCCTCCTCCACGCCCACCAGCGTGGTGTCGCTGCCGTCGGCCTTGGCGGCCACCTCAACGTCCACGGTCAGGCCGGTGCCGTCGAAGCTGGTCTTATCCGAGGTGAGCATCTTGGCGGTGGTGATAACCACGGCGCTGCCGTCGCTCATGCGGTAGGGGTCCGCCTGAATGGTGCCCTTGCCCGCGGTGGTGCTGCCCACCAGCTGGGCGCCGGAAAGCTGGCGCAGGCTGGCGGCAAACAGCTCCGCGGTGCTGGCGGTGCCGCTGTTCACCAGCACCACCATGGGCAGATCCACATAGTTTTCATCGCTGGAGCCCAGCAGGGTCTGCTCGCCGTTCTTGTCCTCCGCGAACACGATGTCCGCCTCGGGCACCAGCTGGTCGATGCAGTTCACCGCCACGTCCATCTGGCCGCCGGCATTGTCGCGCAGGTCGAAGATCAGCGCCTTTGCGCCCTGATTCTGCAGATCCTCCACTGCCTTGCTGAAGGTACCCTGCGTGGTACCGTCAAACCGGTAGATGCGGATATAACCGTAGCTTTCGCCCAGCATCTGGTATTCCACACTGGGGATGGTATAGCGGCTGCGGTTGATGGTGTGGTCGGCGGTGGTGCCGTCCGGCGCCATGTAGGTCACGGTCACCTCGGTGCCCGCCTCGCCCTGCAGCTGGGCGGTCACGTTGGCGGCGGTCAGGCCCTTCACCTCGGCCCCGTTGATGGCGGTGATGAAGCCGCCCACCTGCAGGCCCAGCTCAGAGGCGGGGCTGGAATCGTAAACCTTGGTGATGCGGGCATGGCCCGAGGAATCCTTCACCACGTCCACGCCGATGCCCATGATATTGCCGTTCTGCACCTCCACCAGCTCGGCGTACTGCTTCGCGGTGTAGTAGCTGGCGTTCTTGTCGCCAATGCCCAGAACGTAGCCATAGGCCATCATATCGTTCAGGGTGGCATCCTGAATATCGCCGTAGTAGCTGGCGCGCACATATTTGTCCAGCTCAGCGATCTTGCTGTACATGCTCTCCTTTTCCTTAACGGAAGGGATGGTGGCGTCGAACATCTGGCGCGCCAGAATCATGGTGATGGAAAAGGTCACCGTCATGGCGATGATGGCGATGGTCAGCGCCATGCTGATGGAAATCTTCTTGTTCATGGTCTTGCTTGTTCCTCCGTGGCGTTCCAGCCGGTCAGATCAGGTAGGCGATCTGGATCGCCATGGAGCTGAAGATGGTGAGCACCATGAGCACGGCAAGCACCAGGCTCACGGTACGAACGAGTTTTTTATTGTCCTTCATGGGGCTCCTTTCGTTGTTGGGGGCGAACATCAGAACGCCACATAATTGCGGGGGTTCTGCTTCACGCCGTTGATGCGCACCTCAAAGTGCAGGTGGTTGCCGGTGGAGTTGCCGGTAGATCCCACATAGCCGATCACATCGCCCTGCTTCACCGACTGGCCCACACCCACGGCAATGCTGCTCATGTGGGCATACAGGGTGGTCACGCCGTCGCCGTTGTCCACCATGACCACGTTGCCGTAGCTCCAGTGGCCGGTGGTGGAAGAGATCTTGCCGTCATGGGCAGCCTTGATGGGGGTGCCGTAGGGGGCGGCAATGTCCATGCCGCTGTGACCGGTCTGGATCACACCGTTGATGTTCTGGGTGGCGCCGAACTCGGTGGTCACCCGGCCGGCGACGTCCAGCGGCCAGCGGAAGCCCTCGGCGCACACGCCGCTGCCGGTGGAAGCCTGGCTGGCAACCCAGGCTTCGTACTGCTTCTCGGCCTCGTCCGCCCGCTTCTGCTTCTCGGCTACCACGGTCTCCTGGGCCTGGGCCGCGGCCTGCTTTTCGCTGATGGTCCTGTTCTGCGCCTGAATGTTGGCGGCCAGCTGGTTTTCCTTTTTATCCAGCGCGGCTTTCGCGTCCTCCAGCTCGGCCTTGGCCGCCTCCAGCTCGGCTTCCTCCGCCTCCAGCTTGGCTTTCTCGTCGTTCATTTCCTGCAGGATCTCGGTATCCTTTTCGCTGATGCGCTGCAGGTTGTCGGAATAGGTGAGCAGATCGTACAGGCTCTGGGCGCTGGCCAGCACCGCCACGGCGCCGGTATCCTGCATCACCTGCATGGCCTGCATGCGCTCCTTGAAATCCTCCCAGCGCTCGTCGATCACAGCCTGCTGGTCCGCAATGGCCTGCTGCTGGATGGCGATTTCGCTGTTCTTCTGGTTGATCTGATCGATGGTATCGTTGATCTGGCTGACAATGATGGTCTGCTGATTCTGCAGGCTCTTCTTCTGCTGTTCAGCCTTGTCCTTCTCGTTTTTGATCTGCTGAAGGATCTTCTCTTCCTTTTTCAGATCCGCCTCCGCCTGCTCCCAGTCGGATTTATAGTCGGCGCTTGCCGCCGCGCCGCCGCACATGGCAGCCATGCAAAGGGCCAGCGCGCCGCACAGCGCCCGCCGCCAGGGTGCCCGAAGTTGCTTGCTCATTTGAATCGCTCCTTTTGCTGGCGCCCGCGGCCGGCCGGCCGCGGATCGCGGTTTATACGTGCAGATACTTGCGGATGGAGGTGGCGGTGCCCACGCTGCCGATCAGGCTGCCGAAGGCCAGGAAGGCGACCAGCACCTTCCACCAGACCTGATCCATGCCCAGCAGCACGCTGTTCAGAATGCTGCCCCAGAAGGCGGGGAAATCCACGCTGTAAATGATCAGCAGCTGATAGCCGCCCAGCACGATGGCCGAGGAGATCAGACCGGCGATCAGGCCCACGGCGATGCCCTCCACAAAGAAGGGCAGACGGATGAAGCCGTTGGTGGCGCCCACATACTTCATGATGTTGATCTCCTTGCGGCGGGCGAACACGGTCAGCCGGATGGTGTTGCTGATGACCACGATGCTCACGAAGCCCAGCACCACCACAAGGCCCACACTGATCACGGTGACCGCCTTGTGGATGTTCACCACCAGGTCGGAAAGGCCGGTGGGCACGTTCACGTCCACCACGCCGGAGATGCTCTCCAGCTGGGGCACTATCTCATCCATCTGGCCCACGTCCTGCAAAATTACCTTGTAGTTTGCCAGGAAGGGGTTTTCCTCGCCCTCGAACACATCGAACAGGTCGGCCTTGTCGCCCATGGAATCCCGCATCAGATCCAGCGCCTCATCCTTGGACACATAGGTCACTTCCTTGAGGCCGCTGATGGAGCGCAGGGCGCTGTCCACCGAGGCGAGGCCCGCCTCGTCCAGGTTTTCGTCCAGATAGACGACCACCTCGTTCTGGCTGCGCAGATACAGCATCAGGCTGTTCATGTTGGCGGTGAACAGACCGGCCACGCCGGTGATGATCAGGCAGACGGTGAGCACGCCCACGCTGGCAAAGCTCATCAGCCGGTTGTTGATCATGTTGTGAAGGCCCTGACGGGCAAGGTATTTAAAGCTGGACCACTTCACAGGATCACCTCCCCTGCTTCGTCGGTGGCATCCTGCCGGTTCTGGGAGTCACCGATCACGTTGCCGTGGTCGATGGTGATCACCCGCTTGCTGAAGTGGCGGGCCAGCTCATGCTCGTGGGTAACCACCACCACGGTGATGCCCACGCTGTTGATGGCGCTGAGCAGCTCCATCATCTCGATGCTCAGCTCCGGGTCAATGTTTCCGGTGGGCTCGTCGGCGATGATCAGCTGGGGGCTGTGCACCAGAGCGCGGGCCAGCGCCACGCGCTGCTGCTCGCCGCCGGAAAGCTCGTCCGGGTATTTGTCCATTTTTTCCGAAAGGCCCACCAGGCTGAACACATAGGGCACCCGGCTGGCGATCTTCTTTTCGGGAATGTTGGTCACCCGCATGGCGAAGGCCACGTTTTCATAGGCGGTCATGCTGGGAATGAGGCGGAAGTCCTGGAACACCACGCCCATGTTGCGGCGCAGGTAGGGCACCTCACGCTCCTTCATGCGGGTCAGGTCCTTGCCGTTCACAAACACCCGGCCGCTGGTGGCCTTTTCCTCCCGCAGAATCAGCTTCAGGAAGGTGGATTTGCCCGCGCCGGAATGGCCCAGAACGAACACGAACTCGCCTTTTTGGATGTGAAGGCTCACATTTTTCAGTGCGGTGTTGCCCCCGGGGTACACCTTGGAAACGCGGTCAAATACAATCATTTCTTCTCCCCTTGCGCTGCCCTGCCTGCGAGCTGCGCGGCCGCTGAGCGGCCATTTTTTCCTTTTGTTGGTTGCTGTTTCGCTGTTACAAAAAAACAGGGCCGGCGCAAAGCGCCGCGGTGCAACAATTGGCACCGCGGTGCGGCATAGCGGCCGGCCCATGCAGACTTCGCCGCCCGGCACAGGCTCCGGGCCTGCGCGTGATCAGTATTTTGCCGGGTTGGCGCTCAGATATTTCTTTACCATCAGCGCCACCTTGAACACGATGGCGTCGTCGAATTCCCGCAGATCCAGGCCGGTGAGCTTTTTGATCTTCTCCAAGCGGTACACCAGCGTGTTGCGGTGCACGAACAGGCCGCGGCTGGTCTCGGAAACATTCAGGTTGTTTTCAAAGAAGCGCTGGATGGTGAACAGAGTCTCGTTGTCCAGGCTCTCGATGCTGCCCTGCTTGAACACCTCGCGCAGGAACATCTCGCACAGGGTGGTGGGCAGCTGATAGATCAGGCGGGCAATGCCCAGATTGTCGTAGCTGATGATGGACTGCTCGGTATCGAACACCTTGCCCACCTCCATGGCCACCTGCGCTTCCTTGAAGCTGGCGGCCAGGTCCTTCACGTTGGCGATGGGGGTACCGATGCCCACGGTGGCCTTGATGTAATGCTCGCCGGACAGAGTGTCCACGATGCTGGAGGCCAGCTTTTCCAGATCCTTCTGGTCGATGCCCCGCTTGATCTCCTTCACCAGCACGGTGTCGGTTTCGCTGATGTTGAACACGAAGTCCTTCTGCTTGTCCGGGAACAGGCTGCTCACCACATCATAAGCGGAGATGTCGGTGCCGCTGGTCACCCGGATCAGGAACACCACGCGGGACACGTCGGTGGCGAAGTGCAGCTCGCGGGCCTTGGCGTAGATGTCGCCGGGCAGGATATTGTCCAGCACCACGTTCTTGATGAAGTTGGCCTTGTCGAACTTCTCGTCGTGATACTGCTTGATGCTCTGCAGGCTGATGGCCAGCAGGCTGGCAAACTGGGCCGCGGTCTCATCGGTGCCTTCCACATACACAGCATAATCGTTGTGCTTGTTGGAGCTGAACTGATGGTAGCTGCAGCCATCCTTCACGAAGCAGTCACCGGTCAGGCGCTCGGCCACAAAGCCGTCGCGCACCTCACCGATCATGTTCAGATCGGAACAGGAAATCACGGTGCCGGTCTCATCCACCACACCGACCACCCGATTGATGGCGTCCTTCATCTGGTAGACAACACCCTGAAACACTCTGTTTGCCATAATACGCTCCCCTTTTATTTTACGGTAATGTTTTCCACAATAAGCTTTGTGATATTTGAACAATTGCACAGGCTCTCTGTGTATATTTTACACAAGGGAATATACTTTTGCAACATATTTCAACGATTTTTTCTGCCATTTATTGTGTAATTTTGAACACCGACCAAAATTCCGGGGGTCAGGCACCCTTTTAGCCTACGACAAAATTGTGTAAGTTCTTTGAAAGAACTGCAAAAAAACGGCCTTGCAAAGCCATTTTCAGGCATTTTGTCCGCCCGGGGCAAGCCGGGCCAGCTCTTCTTCGGTGATGGGCCGCCACTGGCCCGGGGCAAGCGCCGGATCCAGCGCAAGGCCCCCGATGGCCTGCCGGTGCAGCTCGTTGACCCCTGCATCCAGCACGCCGAACATCCGTTTGATCTGGTGGTAGACCCCCTGATGCAGCACCACGGTGGCCGCAAGAGGATTTTCCGGATCCGGAATCAGATCCGCCGGCTTCATCGCCTGGCCGTCTGCCAGCGTCACGCCCTGCGCAAAGGCCGTGACCATGGCCGGGGTGACCGGGGTGTCCAGCTCCACCCGGTAGGTCTTGGGCACATGGCGGCGGGGCGAAAGAATCGCGTGGGCGAAGGCCCCGTCGTCGGTGAGCAGCACAAAGCCGGTGCTGGTTTTGTCCAGCCGGCCCGCCGGGAACAGCTCCCGCCGGGGATAGGCTCCCTCCAGCAGATCCACCACGGTGCGGTCGCGCCTGTCGGTGCTGGCGCTCACCACGCCCTTGGGCTTATTCAGCATAATGTACACAAACTGCTGGCAGGTGAGGGCTTTGCCCTCGGCGACCACCGTCTCGGAGCCGGAAAGGGCAGTATCGGCCTTTTTGCACACCTGCCCGTCCACCGTAACCCGCCCTTTGGTGATCAGGGTGCGGGCCGCGCTGCGGGGCAGCTGCAGGCTCTGGGCAACAAACTTGTCCAGCCGCATATCACTCTTCCTCGTTCAGCAGGCGGCCCTTGTTGGCCTTGCCCCGCAGCTGCTGGATGTCCAGCGCGAACATGACCACCGCCGGCATGCCCTTCATGGTGCGCTCGTAGGCGGGGGTGTCCACATGGTCGGCGGAATATTTTTCACAGATGGCCCGCATGGCCGCCATCCGCTCGCTCTCCCCGGTGAGGATGCGCACCGTTCCCTGGGCGATGGCGCTGGCGTAGATCACCTCAAACCGCTCGGGTACGTTGTGGGCGTAGAGCACCGCCGTGAAGCTGGCCCGGCCGTCCCGGGTGATGTTCTCCAGCTTCTGGCCCCGTTTGGCCGAATGGAAATACAGCGTATCCCCCTCCAGCGCAAAGGCCATGGGCGCGGCATAGGGCCAGCCGTCCTCGTTGATGGTGGCCAGCGTGCCGAAGCTCGCCTTGCGCAGCACCTCTTTTGCATCCTCTTCGCTTAATTTTCGATCGACCCGGCACAGATCCCGCATCGTTTTTCCCGCCTTTCTCTTTCGTTCGGCCCCCGCAGGGGGCACAGTGTCTGTATCGTATTATAGCACATTCCGACAAAAAGAGGGGCAGTCCGCCCTTCTTTCAAATAATTTCAATTTATTTCCACGAAACATTTGTTTTTCTGTGCATATTGTTCTATAATAGGTTCATAGTTTGCCGACAACCGGCCGGTATATGTATTCCAAACCAGAACAGGAGGTCTTGCCCCATGCGAACAGCGGTCAAAAAGAACGCCCGCCGCCAGGAACTGCTGGAACAGATCTACCCCATGATCGATCAGGTGGGCTATGAAAACCTGACCGTGCGGGGCATCTGCACCAGTCTTGGCATATCCACCGGTACCTTTTATCACTATTTCCCGGAAAAAGCCGATCTGCTTCTGGCCTTTTTCGCGGGCATCGACGATTTTTACCAGCAGGAGGTGCTGCCCCGGTTCGGGCCGGACGAGGCGGCCAATCTGGACCGGTTCATCCACAGCTACGGCGTATACTGCCAGCGGGTGGGCGCCGGGGTCTGCCGCTGCCTGACCAGCGCCCCTGCCCACGACGCCAAGCGCAACTATCTTTCCGAGAGCCGGCCCATCAGCCGGATTCTGGAGGAGCTGATGATCCGGGGCGCGGCCAGCGGCCGGTTCACCTGCCCCTTCCCGCCGGAGCAGTGCGCCCGCATGGTGATGATTTCGGTGCGGGGCCACGGCTCCGACTGGGCCAAGCGGGGCGGCGAGTATGACCTGATCCGCTCGCTGGACGATTATGCCCTTCTTTTGCGCATTGCGCTGGGCTGCCGGCCCTGAGCCTTCCTTTTCCTTTGCCTCTCCTGAAAACACCCCGCCGCCGCCAGACGGATGCCTGGCAGCGGCGGGGTGTTTCTTTTTCGTTTGGTTCTCAGCAGAAAGCCGATCAGACGTTCAGCTCGGCATGCTGGCCGGCAGCTTCGGGATGAGCAGCCAGCACCGGACGGATCACCTCATTGAGGAACTCCTCCACCTGCTGGGCGCTGCGGCCGGTGAAGTGCTCGGGCACCAGAACGCCGTCGATGTCCGCATGGGTCAGGCCGAAGCTGGCGTCGTTCACCACCCGGTCGATCAGATCGTTGGGCTTGCCCTCCTCCTTCACCTGCGCGGCGGCGGCGATGGAGTGCTGCCGCAGCTTCTCGTGCAGCTCCTGACGGTCGCCGCCATTCTTCACGGCGCTCATCATGATGTTCTCAGCAGCCATGAAGGGCAGCTCGGCCATCACGCGGCTGCGGATCACCTTGGGATACACCACCAGACCGTCGCAGACGTTGAGCAGGATGTTCAGGATGGAATCGGCGGCTAGGAAGGCCTCAGCCACGGCGATGCGCTTGTTGGCGGAGTCGTCCAGGGTGCGCTCGAACCACTGGGTGCCGGCGGTGAAGGCCGGGTTCAGGATGTCCACCATCAGGTAGCGGGCCAGGGCGCACACGCGCTCGCAGCGCATGGGGTTGCGCTTGTAGGGCATGGCGGAGGAACCGATCTGGTTCTTCTCGAAGGGCTCTTCCATCTCCTTGAAGTTGGCCAGAATGCGGATGTCGGTGCACATCTTCATGGCGCTCTGGGCAAGGCCGGACAAAGCGCTCAGCACCTGGAAGTCCACCTTGCGGCTGTAGGTCTGGCCGGACACGGGAACCACCTTGTCGAAGCCCAGCTCGGCAGCGATGGAAGCCTCCACCGCCTTGATGCGGGCGGAATCGCCCTCGAACAGCTCCACAAAGCTGGCCTGGGTGCCGGTGGTGCCCTTGCTGCCCAGCAGGGCCAGCGCGTTCATCCGGTTGGTGATCTCCTCATAGTCCATGTACAGCTCATTCAGCCACAGGCTGGCGCGTTTGCCCACGGTGGTGAGCTGGGCGGGCTGCAGATGGGTGTAGGCCAGGGCAGGCATATCCTTGTACTCGTCGGCAAATTTGGCCAGCAGAGCCATCACGCCCACCAGCTTCTTCTGCACCAGCGCAAGACCTTCCTTCATCACCAGCACGTCGGTGTTATCGCCCACATAGCAGCTGGTGGCGCCCAGATGGATGATGCCCTTGGCGTGGGGGCACTGCAGGCCATAGGCGTACACATGGCTCATCACGTCGTGGCGGCATTCCTTTTCCCGGCGGATGGCATCCTCATAGTTGATGTCGTCCTTGTGGGCTTCCAGCTCGGCAATCTGCTCGTCGGTGATGTTCAGGCCATTGGCCTTCTCGGCCTTGGCCAGAGCAATCCACAGCCGGCGCCAGGTGCGGAACTTGTTGTCCTCCGAGAAGATGTACTGCATCTCGGGGGAGGCATAACGGGTCTCGAAGGGAGAGATGTATTTATCGTGGGACATAGTGGTTCCCCTTTCTCTGGTTTCTCATAAAGGGCGGGCGGGGCGCATAAGGCCTCGCCCGCCCGACTTGTTTTTTGGGCTTACAGCTTGAAGTAATCCACGCCGCCCTCGAACAGGGGCTGGTACTTGTTGCCGGGCACGTTCCTGTACAGCTCGTCGCCGCTGCGCTCGGTGTGGCCCATCTTGCCCAGCACGCGGCCGTCCGGGCTGGTGATGCCCTCGATGGCCAGCACGCTGCCGTTGGGGTTGTAGCGCAGGTCCATGGTGGGCTGGCCCGCCGCGTCCACATACTGAGTGGCCACCTGACCGTTCTCGATCAGGCTCTTCACCACCTCATCGCTGGCCACAAAGCGGCCCTCGCCGTGGCTGATGGCGATGGTGTGAACTTCGTCCACGCTGCAGCGGCTCAGCCAGGGGCTCTTATTGGAGGCGATGCGGGTGTTCACCAGCATGCTCTGGTGGCGGTTGATGGTGTTGAAGGTCAGGGTGGGGCAGTCCGCGGTGATGGGGCGGATCTCGCCGTAGGGCACAAGGCCCAGCTTGATCAGGGCCTGGAAGCCGTTGCAGATGCCCAGCATCAGGCCGTCGCGCTTTTGCAGCAGCTCGTGTACCGCCTCGGTGACGGAGGGAGCCCGCAGGAAGGCGGTGATGAACTTGGCGCTGCCGTCCGGCTCGTCGCCGCCGGAGAAGCCGCCGGGCAGCATCACGATCTGGCTCTCCCGGATGGCCTGGGTCAGGGCGGCGCAGCTCTCGGCAACCGCCGAGGCGCTCAGGTTGTTGATGACCAGCACCTTCGGGTAGGCGCCGGCGCGGGCAAAGGCGCGGGCGGTGTCGTACTCGCAGTTGGTGCCGGGGAATACGGGAATGATCACCCGGGGCTTGGCGATGCCGATGGCCGGGGCCTTGCGCTCGGTGGCCTCATAGCTGATCTTGTCCACGGTGGCGCCCGCCTTGCGGTAGGGGAACACCGGCTCCAGCTTGGATTCCCAGGCCTCCTGCAGGGCGGCCAGGTCGATGGTCTCGCCGCCCATCTTCAGCGCGTAGGTCTCGGTAACGGTGCCCAGAGTGACGCCCATATCCAGCTCCAGCTCCGGATCAACCTCCAGAATGAAGCTGCCGTAAGCGGGATGGAACAGATTCTCCGGGTCGCGGGCGGCATCCAGTGCGAAGCCCAGCCGGTTGCCCAGGCACATCTTGAACACTGCCTCGGCGGCGCAGCCGTAGCCGGGGGTGTAGGCGGCCTTCACCTTACCGGAAGCGATCAGCTCCTCCACCTTCTTGTACAGCTTTTTCAGGCTGTGGGGCTCGGGGCGCAGCTCCAGCTTATCCTGATACTCGGGATACAGCCAGACCACCTTGCTGCCCGCGGTCTTGAACTCGGGGCTGATCACATTTTTGGTGTTGCCAATGGCGGTGGCGAAGCTCACCAGCGTGGGAGGCACGTCCAGATTCTCGAAGCTGCCGGACATGCTGTCCTTGCCGCCGATGGCGGCCACGCCCAGATCCACCTGTGCCATCAAAGCGCCCAGCAGGGCGGCGAAGGGCTTGCCCCAGCGCTCGGGGGCGTCGCCCAGACGCTCGAAGTATTCCTGGAAGGTCAGGTAGGCATCCTCATAGCGGAAGCCGCTGGCCACCAGCTTGGAGATGCTTTCCACAACGGCCAGATAGGCGCCGCTGTACTGCTTTTTCTCCATCAGATAGGGGTTGTAGCCCCAGGCCATACCGCTGCAGGTGGTGGTCTCGCCGGATACCGGCAGCTTGGCCGCCATGGCCTGCGCGGGGGTCAGCTGGTACTTGCCGCCAAAGGGCATGAGCACAGTGGCCGCGCCGATGGTGGAATCGAACCGCTCGGACAGGCCCTTCTTGCTGCACACATTCAGGTCGGTGACCAGATTCTTCATCTTCTCCGCCCAGGTGTCGCCCTGCCAGTCCACCTTGTAGTCCTGGCAGTCGTACACCAGAACCCGGGCGCGCTTTTCCGCACCGTTGGAGTTCAGGAAGTTGCGGCTGATGTTTACAATGGTGTTGCCCTTCCAGGTCATGGTCAGGCGGGGATCCTCGGTGACGGTGGCCACCACGGTGGCGTCCAGATTTTCCTCATGGGCCAGCTTCACGAAGGCTTCCACGTCCTGGGGAGCCAGCACAACGGCCATGCGCTCCTGGCTTTCGCTGATGGCCAGCTCGGTGCCGTCCAGGCCCTCGTACTTCTTGGGCACGGCGTCCAGATCAATGGCCAGACCGTCGGCCAGCTCGCCGATGGCAACGGACACGCCGCCTGCGCCGAAGTCGTTGCAGCGCTTGATCAGGCGGGTGGCTTCGGGGCGGCGGAAGAGGCGCTGCAGCTTGCGCTCGATGGGGGCGTTGCCCTTCTGCACCTCAGCGCCGCAGGTTTCCAGACTTTCCAGCTTGTGGGCCTTGGAGGAGCCGGTGGCGCCGCCGCAGCCGTCGCGGCCGGTGGCGCCGCCCAGCAGCACCACAATGTCGCCGGCGGCGGGCACCTCACGGCGCACGTTGGAAGCGGGGGCAGCGCCCACCACGGCACCGATCTCCAGCCGCTTGGCCACATAGCCGGGATGGTACAGCTCGTCCACCTGACCGGTGGCCAGACCGATCTGGTTGCCGTAGCTGGAATAACCGGCGGCGGCGGTGGTGACCAGCTTGCGCTGGGGCAGCTTGCCCGCCATGGTCTCGCTCACCGGAACCAGCGGATCGCCCGCGCCGGTCACGCGCATGGCCTGATAGACGTAGCTGCGGCCGGACAGGGGGTCACGGATGGCGCCGCCGATGCAGGTGGCCGCGCCGCCGAAGGGCTCGATCTCGGTGGGGTGGTTGTGGGTCTCGTTCTTGAACAGATACAGCCAGTCCTGCTCCTCGCCGTCCACATCGCACTTGATCTTCACGGTGCAGGCGTTGATCTCCTCGGACTCGTCCAGATTCTTCAGCTTGCCGATGCTGGCCAGATACTTGGCGCCGATGGTGGCAAGATCCATCAGGCACATGTTCTTCTTGCGGCCGGCGTACACCGCCTTGCGCATGGTCAGGTAGTTGTCGAAGGCCTTCTTCACCTGCACGTCCCGGATCTCGATCTCGTCCAGAATGGTGCCGAAGGTGGTGTGGCGGCAGTGATCGGACCAGTAGGTGTCGATCATGCGGATCTCGGTGATGGTGGGGTCGCGCTTTTCAAACCGGAAGTAGTTCTGGCAGAAGGCGATGTCCGCCTCGTCCATGGCAAGGCCCTTTTCCTTCACGAAGTTTGCCAGGCCCTCCTCGTCCAGCTCGCAGAAGCCGGTCAGGGTTTCCACGGTGCTGGGGGTGGGGTAATCCATCTGCAGGGTATCCTTGCGGGAGAGGCTGGCTTCCCGGGCCTCCACCGGGTTGATGACGTATTTCTTGATCTGAGCCAGCTCCGCCTCGGTGGGATTGCCGGTGAGCAGATACACCCGGGCGGTGCGCACGGTGGGGCGCTCGCCCTGGCTGATCAGCTGGATGCACTCGCTGGCGGAAGCGGCCCGCTGGTCGAACTGACCGGGCAGGTATTCCACCGCGAACACCACGTCCGCTTCGGGGCAGTGGTCGCAGGTGTCGTCCACGGGGGGCTCGCTGAATACGGTGGGGATGCAGCTGCGGAACAGCTCCTCGCTCACGCCCTCCACGTCGTAACGGTTCAACAGGCGCAGGCCGGTTACCGACTGGATGCCCAGCAGGCCGTGCACTTCGCCCAGCAGGTTCTGGGCCTCGTGGTCAAAGCCCTTTTTCTTTTCCACATAGATGCGGTATACCATGGGTTCACTCTCCTTTTAAGGCGTTCAGGGCACGGCGGCCGATGTCGGCGCGCTTGTGCAGCTTGTCGAAATGAATCTGTTCGCTGGCGGCGTAGGCCTTTTCCAGCGCCTTTTCCAGCGTGGGTGCGGTGGCGCTCACGCCCAGCACCCGGCCGCCGCTGGTCACGAGCTTGCCGTCCTTCTCGGCGGTGCCGGCGTGGTAGACCACCACGTCGCTGCCGGGCACCTGCCCGTTTACAAGGCCGGTGATCTCCTTGCCCTTTTCATAGTGCTCCGGGTAGCCGCCGCTGGCCAGAATCACGCAGGCGGCGCTCTCGTTTTTGAACTTCACCTCGGTGTCCGCCAGAGTGCCGTTCGTGCAGGCCAGCATGATCTTCAGCAAGTCGCTTTCCAGCAAGGGCAGAACCACCTGGGTCTCGGGGTCGCCGAAGCGGCAGTTGTACTCGATCACCCGGGGGCCCTTGGGGGTGATCATCAGGCCGAAGTACAGGCAGCCCTTGAAGGGGCAGCCCTCGGCCTGCATGGCCTTCATGGTGGGCTCGAAGATCTGCTTTGCGCATTCCTCGGCCACCTCAGCGGTGTAGCAGGGGTTGGGGGCGATGGTGCCCATGCCGCCGGTGTTCAGGCCCTCATCGCCATCCAGCGCACGTTTGTGATCCATGCTGGAGACCATGGGCTTCAGGGTCTTGCCGTCGGCAAAGGCCAGCACGCTCACCTCGGGGCCGGTAAGGAATTCCTCCACCACCACCCGGGTGCCGGATGCGCCGAACTTCTTCTCGTCGATCATCTCGTGCAGGGCGGTCTCGGCCTCGGCTTCATTGCCGCAGATCAGCACGCCCTTGCCCAGCGCCAGACCGTCCGCCTTGATGACCACCGGATAGCTGCCCTCAGCCTTGATGTAGTCCATGGCTGCGGCGGCCTCGGTGAACACCTCGTACTTCGCGGTGGGGATGCCGTACTTCTTCATCAGGTCCTTGCTGAACACCTTGCTGGCCTCGATGCGGGCCGCGGCAGCGCTGGGGCCAAAGGCCGGGATGCCCGCCTCGGCCAGTCTGTCCACCAGACCCAGAGCCAGCGGATCGTCCGGCGCGACCACCACATAGTCAAAGCCCTCTTCCTTCGCAAAGGCGACCTGGGCTTCAATGTCGGTGGCCGAAATGTTTTTGCATTTTGCGTCGCAGGCGATGCCGCCGTTGCCGGGGGCCGCCCACAGCTCGGTGCAAAGGGGGCTTTCCTTCAGTTTTTTCACGATGGCGTGCTCACGGCCGCCGCCACCCACAACCAGTATTTTCATGCGCTTGATTCCCTCTTTCGTTCCATGCAGGCAAGTGTGGAGCATTCAAAAAGCCAGACGGCCTTTTCATGCTCTCTTATGGTCGTCTGGCTTTATTATAACAAAATCGCGGCAAGGCAAAAAGCCCAATGGCACAAATTTGTGCCGCGCAGCCGGTTCTCCTTAGTGGTGGAACAGCCGGATGCCGCAGAAGGCCATGGCGATGCCGTATTTGTTGCAGGTGTCGATGACCTGCTGATCCCGGATGGAGCCGCCGGGCTGCACAATGGCTTCCACGCCGCTGCGGCGGGCGCGCTCGATGTTGTCGCCGAAGGGGAAGAAGGCGTCGCTGCCCAGCACAACACCCTTTACCTGGGCCAGCCATGCCTTCTTTTCCTCAGCGGTGAGGGGGGCGGGCTGCTCAGTGAAGGTCTCGGCCCACACGTCGTTGCCGATCACATCCTCGTACTCGTCGCTGATGTAAACGTCGATGGCATTGTCCCGGTTGGGGCGGGAAACGTCCTCCCGGAAGGGCAGGGCCAGCACCTTGGGATGGTGGCGCAGCTGCCAGATGTCGGCCTTGTTGCCGGCCAGACGGGTGCAGTGGATGCGGCTCTGCTGGCCGGCGCCCACGCCGATCACCTGGCCGCCCTGGGCGTAGCACACACTGTTGGACTGGGTGTATTTCAGGGTGATCAGGCAGAGCATCAGATCCCGCTTCTGCTCGGCGGTCAGGGTCTTGTTGTCGGTGACCAGATTCTCCAGCATGCTCTCGTCGATCTTCAGCTCGTTGCGGCCCTGCTCGAACACAATGCCGAACACCTGCTTGCGCTCGATGGCTTCGGGCACATAGTCCGGGTCGATCTGCACGATGTTGTAATTGCCCTTGCGCTTGGATTTCAGAATAGCCAGCGCCTCGTCGGTGTAGCCGGGGGCGATGATGCCGTCGGTCACTTCATGCTGGATCACCTTGGCGGTGCTCTCGTCGCACACGTCGGACAGGGCAATCCAGTCGCCGAAGCTGCTCATGCGGTCAGCGCCGCGGGCGCGGGCGTATGCGCAGGCCAGAGGGCTCAGCTCCAGACCCTCGCAGAAGTACATCTTCTTCAGGGTGTCGTCCAGGGGCAGGCCCAGGGCCGCGCCCGCCGGGGAAACGTGCTTGAAGGAAGCGGCGGCGGGCAGGCCGGTGGCCTGCTTCAGCTCGCGCACCAGCTGCCAGGAGTTCAGCGCGTCCAGAAAGTTGATGTAGCCGGGCTTGCCGTTCAGAACGGTCACCGGCAGCTCGCCCTCCTTCATGAAGATGCGGGCGGGTTTCTGGTTGGGGTTACAGCCGTATTTCAGTTCCAGTTCGGTCATGGTATCGTTCTCCCCCTTATTCTTCGTCGCAAACAGCGTCGTATTTGTTGATGATCACGTCTTCGGTCTCGCCGGTGGCCAGATCAATGGCACGCACAAACAGGCTGACCTTGTTGTCCTCGTTCAGGTTGGCCCACAGGTTGGTGGCCAGCTCCTCGGCCTCCTCGGGCAGGGCGACCTTCTCCGGCTCACCCTCAAAGCTGGGGATGGGGTTGCCGTCGCACTTGTAGGTGTGGATGAAGTGGCCCTCGCCCGCCACCGGGATAGGATACTCGAAGAAGTAGCGGCGGCAGCTTTCGCCGTTGCCGTCGGCGCTCTTCAGAATGGACAGCCTGTAGCTGCACCCCGCCTCCTCCAGCTCCACCAGACCGCTGATGCGGGGGGTCCAGTTGGGGCCGTCCGGCTCGAAGGTGCGGGTGCGCAGGGCGTCCTCAAAGCGCTCGCCCCGGGCCATGAACTCATACACGGTGTCGGTCTGGTCGCCGTTGGTCACGATGTGGGCATTCGCCACGGTGCGCACCGGGTTGTAGATGATCAGGCTGGGGTCCTCCAGCTTGGCGGGGTCGGCCGCCAGGGTGCGGATGCCTCCGATCTCGGGCACCGGGTCAAACACACGGTTGCGGCTGTTGGCGCTGCGGCCCATGATAAAGTAGGCAATCAGCGCCTTCTTGCCGCTGGGGGCAAGGCCCAGCACGATGCCCCGGCCGGGGTAGGCGTTTTCGTTCACCAGTTTGTACAGATCCAGCTGTTCCATCTTGGCCTCCATATTCCAAATCGTAGGATTCAAATTTATTTTACTTATCGTATTCTTCGCAGACTTCCGCAATGGCGGCGGGCAGGATGATCCATTCCGCCTGCTCCATCACCCGGCGCTGCAAAATCTCCGGGGTATCGCCGGGCTGCACCTCCACGGCCTTCTGCTTCAGGATGCGGCCGCCGTCGCAGATTTCGTTCACGAAATGCACGGTGGCGCCGGTCACCTTCACGCCCTTGGCAAGAGCCGCTTCATGCACCCGCAGGCCGTAAAAGCCCTCGCCGCAGAAGCTGGGGATCAGGCTGGGGTGCACGTTCAGGATGCGCTCCGGATAGGCGGCGATGACACTGGGCCCCAGAATGGACAGAAAGCCCGCCAGCACCACCAGATCAATGTGGTTGTCCTTCAGAACGTTCAGCAGGGCCGCGTCGAAGGCCTCGCTGCTCTCGTAGTCCTTACGGCGCACCACCACGCCGGGCACACCGGCCTTTTCGGCCCGCTCCAGCGCGTAGACGCCGGGCTTGGATGCCACCACCAGCGTCACCCGGCCGTGGGGGATTTCTCCCCGGGCCTGTGCGTCCAGAATGGCCTGCAGGTTGGTGCCGCCGCCGGAGACCAGAACCGCGATGTTCAGCATAACTCCACGCCCTCGCCTTCGCCGATCACGCCCAGAATGTAGGCGTCCTCGCCCTGCTCCTTCAGGATGGCCAGAGCCTTGTCGGCATCTTCCTTGGCCACGGTCAGGATCATGCCAACGCCCATGTTGAAGGTGTTGAACATGTCGCGCTCGGGGATATTGCCCGCCTTCTGGATGAAGCCGAACAGGGCGGGAGTACGCACGTCCTCTTTCTTGATGACGGCCTTGCAGCCGGCCTTCAGGCTGCGGGGGATGTTCTCGTAGAAGCCGCCGCCGGTGATGTGGGACACGCACTTCACCGCCACCTGATCCATCACGGCCAGAACCTGCTTGACATAAATGCGGGTGGGGGCCAGCAGGGCCTCGCCCAGGGTGCAGCCCAGCTCCTCGTGGTACTCCTTCAGCACCTCGGGATGGTTTTCCAGATCAAAGACCCGGCGCACCAGCGAGAAGCCGTTGGAATGCACGCCGGAGGAGGGCAGGGCGATGATTACATCGCCGGGAACCATGGCCTCGTTGGACAGGATCTTGCTCTTGTCCACGGCGCCCACGGTGAAGCCTGCCAGATCGTACTCGTCCTCCGGGTAGAAGCCGGGCATCTCGGCGGTCTCGCCGCCCACCAGTGCGCAGCCGGCCTGCACGCAGCCCTCGGCCACGCCGGCCACCATCTGGGCAATGCGCTCGGGCACGTTCTTGCCGCAGGCGATGTAATCCAGGAAGATCAGGGGCTTGGCGCCGGCGCAGACCACGTCGTTCACGCACATGGCCACGCAGTCGATGCCCACGGTGTCGTGCTTGTCCATCAGGAAGGCGATTTTCAGCTTGGTGCCCACGCCGTCGGTGCCGGAAACCAGAACCGGGTGGGGCATGTTGGTGCAATCCAGCTCAAACAGGCCGCCAAAGCCGCCCAGACCACCCATCACGCCGGGGATCACGGTGCGGGCCACATGCTGCTTCATCAGTTCCACGGCCTTGTAGCCGGCGGTGATGTCCACACCGGCAGCGGCGTAGCTGGCAGAAAAGCTCTTTTCCATTTGTTCCTCCTTATACCGCCCATTCACGGGCAAGGCCGGGGCCACGGAAAAATGGCCCCGGCGATTCATTCATTCTCAGGCAACACCGCACAATTTACGGTCAACACCTCAGGCGGCGTATCGCGCCGAAATTTTCCGTGATATTTTCCAAAAATGCTCGCCAATCCACCAAGGATTGGCTGCGCTTTTTGGTTCATCTCACAAAAAATTTCCCGACGCGCTCCGTCCCCGAAATTATGCGGTACTGCCTCAATCGTTGCTGTTCAGCTTCTGGGAGTATTTGTCCTCAAATTCCCGTTTGGGAGGCTCCACCGGATATTCGCCGGTAAAGCAGCCCACGCAGAAGTCCAGCTTGCAGCCCTCGGCAATCTTCTTCACGCTCTCGATGCTCAAAAAGCCCAGACTGTCCACTCCGATCTGCTCGGCGATCTGCTCGGTGGTGTAGTTGGCGGCGATCAGGTTTTTCTGGCTGTCCACATCGGTGCCGAAGTAGCAGGGGTACAGGAACTTGGGGCTGGAGGCCCGGAAGTGAACCTCGGTGGCGCCCGCTTCCCGCAGCAGCTGCACGATCTGCTTGGAGGTGGTGCCGCGCACGATGGAGTCGTCCACCAGCACCACACGCTTGCCGGCCACAGTGTCGGCAATGGGGTTCAGCTTGATGCGCACGGTGTTCTCCCGCAGCTTCTGGCTGGGCTGGATGAAGGTGCGCCCGATGTATTTGTTCTTCAAAAAGCCGATGCCGTAGGGGATGCCGCTCTGCTGGGCGTAGCCCAGGGCCGCGTCCAGGCCGGAGTCCGGCGCGCCGATGACCACGTCCGCCTGCACCGGATGCTCCAGCGCCAGGAAGGCGCCCGCACGGCGGCGGGCCCGGTGAACGGAAGCGCCGTCAATCACGGAATCGGGCCGGGCGAAGTACACATACTCGAACACGCACAGGCCGGTTTTCTGGCCGCAGGCGTGGGCGATGCTGTGCACGCCCTCCTCGTCAATGACCACGATCTCGCCGGGGGCAATGTCCCGCACGAACTCGCCGCCCGCCGCATGGATGGCACAGCTTTCGCTGGCGATCACATCGCTGTTTCCGATCTTGCCCAGGCACAGGGGCCGGATGCCCTGCGGGTCACGGGCCGCCACAATCTTGCGGGGGCTCATGACCACCAGAGAATAGGCGCCGGTCAGCCGGTCCACCGCCTTTTCCACCGCCTCCTGAATGCTGCCGGCGTTCAGCCGGGCACGGGTGATGGCATAGGCGATGACCTCGATGTCGCTGGTGGTGTGGAAGATGCCGCCCTTCAGCTCCAGCTCCTCCCGCAGCTCCACCGCGTTGGTGAGCTGGCCGTTGAAGGCCAGAGCCATGGTGCCCTTGACGTGGCGCACCAGCATGGGCTGGCTGCTGGACCGGGTGCGATCCTTGTAAGGCGCGTAACGGCAGTGGCCCAGAGCCATCTGGCCCTTGCCCAGCCGGCGGATCACATCGGGGGTGAACACCTCGTTCACCAGACCCAGATCCTTATGGCTGCGGATCACACCGTCCTCATTCACGGCGATGCCGCAGCTCTCCTGCCCACGATGCTGCAACGCGTACAGGCCATAGTAGGTGTCGGCCACCACATCCATGTCCTCGTCGCGGCTGTACACGGCGAACACGCCGCATTCATCGTGGATCTTGCTTTCCAGATAATCGAACATCGGCCGCCTCACTTTCTCTTAGCCCAGCAGGCGCTTCATCACTTCCTGGTAAGCCTCTTCCTCACCGCCCAGATCGCGGCGGAACAGATCCTTGTCCAGATGAGCGCCGGTGGTGGCATCCCAGAAGCGGCAGGTGTCGGGGCTGATCTCGTCGGCCAGCACGATGGTGCCGTCGGCCAGGCGGCCGAACTCCAGCTTGAAGTCGATCAGGCGGATGTTGAACTGCAGCAGGTACTTGCTCAGGATCTCGTTCACCTTGAAGGCGTAGGCGGAAATGGTGTCGATCTCCTCCTGGGTGGCCAGCTCCAGAGCCAGAGCATGGTAGTGGTTGATCAGGGGATCGTGCAGATCATCGTTCTTGTAGCTGAACTCCAGAGTGGGGGCCTTGAATACAGTGCCCTCGGCAACGCCGTAGCGCTTGGAGAAGCTGCCCGCGGCCACGTTGCGCACGATGACCTCCAGAGGAACGATCTGAACCTTCTTCACCAGGGTCTCACGGTCGCTCAGCTCCTCCACAAAGTGAGTGGGCACGCCCTGCTCGGCCAGCATCTTCATCAGGTTGTTGGACAGCTTGTTGTTCACAACGCCCTTGCCGCGGATGGTGCCCTTCTTGGCGCCGTCGCCTGCGGTGGCGTCATCCTTGTAATCCACGATCACCAGATTGGGATCCTCGGTGGCGAATACTTTCTTGGCTTTACCTTCGTACAACTGCTCCAGCTTGTTCATGATTCTCTGCTCCTTTTTGATGTTGGGTGAAATAAAATTTTATAAACCTTTTTGAATGCTCCGCCTTACAGCGCGGCCAGCTCGGCCTGCAGCTTTTCTTCCTTGGCGGCAATCTGCTGGGCCATGGCGGCCCGGTCAGCGTCCAGCTTTGCAGCCAGAGCCTCATCGGTGATGGCCAGCATCTGGGCGGCCAGAATGGCGGCGTTCTTGGCGCCGTTCAGGGCAACGGTGGCCACCGGGATGCCGCTGGGCATCTGCACCGTGGCCAGCAGGGCGTCCAGACCGTCCATCGCGCCGCCCTTCATGGGAATGCCGATCACCGGCAGGGTGGTGTTGGCGGCGATGGCGCCCGCCAGATGGGCGGCCATACCGGCGGCGCAGATGATTGCGCCGAAGCCCGCGGCACGGGCGTTTTTGGCAAACTCAGCGGCAGGCGCCGGGGTGCGGTGGGCGCTGAGGATGTGCGCCTCGCAGGGGATGCCCAGGCGCTTGAGCTCGGCTGCGGCGGCCTTGACCACCGGCCAATCGCTGTCGCTTCCCATCAGGATCGCTACTTTTTTCTGTTCCATGTTTTGAAACCCTCCCAGTTGAAACGCCAACGAAAAAGACCGCAGTGCGCATGCACTACGGCCTTTTATTCGGCAAGGATTGCGTTATGGGTGCTTTTCTCCCCAAACAGCGCTGCAAAACCGGCTTCGTAACCCTTCATCTCAATGAATCCGCGCTTCATGGGTGCACCCCCTAACAAGAATTTTACAATCCTAGTTTAGCAGGCCCGGCCGGCAAAATGCAACCGCTTTGACCCCCGCCGTTTCATTTTCAGAAGTTTCGCCGGGTTGTTGAATATTCCCCCTTGTTTTTTGGCGTATTTACCAATTGTCAACGGTTGTAGTATTACTTATACTGTTGTATTTTCACGCAAATGTAATACTTTCAAAGCGAGCTTTCGCCACCCGGGCCAGATCGGCGGGGGCCAGCTCCACCTGTGCGCCGATGCGCCCGGCGCTCACCATCACGGTGGGCTTGTCCTGCGCACTGGCATCGATTACGGTGACAAACTGTTTTTTCATGCCCACCGGGCTGCAGCCGCCCCGGATGTAGCCGGTGGTTTTCAAAAGATCCGCCACATGCAGCATGGCCACGTTCTTTTCCCCCACTGCTTTTGCGGCTTTTTTCAGATCCAGCTCCGCCGCCACCGGGATCACGAACACATAAAAGTTTTTGCTGGCGCCCTGGGTCACCAGCGTTTTGAACACCCGGGCCGGGTCCTGCCCCAGCTTGCCGGCCACCGAAACGCCGTCGATGGCGCCGTCCTCGTGGTCGTATTCATGGAAGGTGTAGGCCACCTTTTCCTTTTCCAGCATGCGCATGGCGTTGGTCTTTGTCTGCTTTTGTGCCATGGCTCCGGCCTCCTTTGCCCGCAAAGTTTCTGCCCCTATTATAATGCGTTCGCTTTTTCGCCGCAAGCGGCCCGCGCTGCTTTAGCCGGATAAATTTTTTCTTGACAACCGCTTTTCCCGGTGGTATGCTAGCCCTAACCAGACAACCAAACCGAATGCGAGGATATTTTCTCATGGCTCGACTGTTTACCGCAAACTATTATTACGGCTTTGCTTTTTATGGCAAGGTCTTTGTTTGCTGTGAACATTCCCGGGCGGTGTGACGCACCGCGCATCGGTTTTGCCGAGATGACCCGGCCGGGGGCTTGCAGCAAGCAGGCCCCCGGCTTTTTGTTTACCGGCCTGCCTTGAACAAAAAACACAGAGGAGTTGTGGAAATTATGATCATCATTCTGAAGCAGAACGCAAACGAAGAGGCGGTGCGTGCGCTGCGCGCCGAGCTGGAGGCCATGGGCCTTTCCATTCACGAAAGCCTGGGCGAACAGGAGCACATTCTGGGCCTTGTGGGCGACACCAAGGCCGTGGCGGAAAGCTGGGTGCTGGCCAATCCGGCGGTGGATCAGGTGCGCCGCATTTCCGAGCCCTACAAGAAGGCCAACCGCAAGTTCCACCCGCAGGATACCGTGGTTCAGGTGGGCAACACCAAAATCGGCGGCGGGCACTTCGCGGTGATCGCGGGCCCCTGCAGCGTGGAGAGCGAGGAGCAGATCACACTGGTGGCCGGCGAGGTTCAGAAAAGCGGCGCGAGCCTGCTGCGCGGCGGCGCGTTCAAGCCCCGCACCTCCCCCTACTCCTTCCAGGGCATGCGGGCCGAAGGTCTGGAGCTGCTGCGCCACGCCCGGGCCAAAACCGGTATGCCCATCGTGACCGAGATCATGAACACCGAGCATATCCCCCTGTTCGAGGATGTGGATCTTGTTCAGGTGGGCGCGCGGAACATGCAGAACTTCGAGCTGCTCAAGGCGGTGGGCCGCATGGGTAAGCCGGTGCTGCTCAAGCGGGGCCTTTCCGCCACGCTGGAGGAATTCGTGATGAGCGCCGAGTACATCATGGCCGAGGGCTGCGAGCAGGTGATCCTGTGCGAACGGGGCATCCGCACCTTTGAAAACAGCATGCGCAACACGCTGGACATCTCCGCCGTGCCCATGCTCAAACACATGAGCCACCTGCCGGTGGTCATCGACCCCAGCCACGCGGCGGGCATCAAGTGGATGGTGGAGCCGCTGGCCAAAGCCGCGGTGGCCGCCGGTGCGGACGGGTTGATGATCGAGGTGCACAACGACCCGGCCCGGGCCAAGTGCGACGGCGCCCAGAGCCTGACCTGCCCCCAGTTCGATGCCCTGATGCAGGACATCAGCCGGGAGGTTGCCTTCTTCGGCAAGCAGATGAACTGACCGGAAAAAGCACCCCTCTTTACACGTCCTCTATAATAGGTATAAAAGGGCCCCGGACGGGCCATACTGATCATGTACCCCGGCAGGCAGTGCCCTGACCGGGCGAAAGGAGCCTTTCATGAAAGCACGCATCCGACCGCTGGCCCCCTGTGCGCTGGTGTGGAACTATTCCGAAACCGAACCCGGCTTTGCCGCCCTGGCCGACGCCTGCCGGGCCGAGGGGCTGGTCCTGATCCCGGTAAGCCCCGCCGATACCGGCCGAACCATCAGCAGCCTGTGCGGGGGCCCCGGCCCCGCCAGCGCCCCCGCCCTTGCCGGAGACTGGCCCGCCGCCCTCATCATGAACGGGCTGGACCGCGCCCGGCTGGACGGCTTTCTCACCCGGCTGCGGGCAGGCGGGGTTTCCATCCCGCTGAAGGCGATGGTCACCCCCACCAACCAGAGCTGGACTCTGGCCGCTCTGCTGAGCGAGCTTGTGCAGGAACGGGATGCCTTTGCCGCCCGTGCCGGTCGATGAACATGCACAAAAAGCGCAATAAATCCATATTTTATGCAAAAAGCGCCGACCTTTATTCATTTTGCAACCAAACTGTCATTTTTTACAGTGCTCTTTTACATTGACAAACATCTATCAGGAAATTATAATAAAGCTGTTTCCCGCTGCAATACAGGCGGGTCATGTTTGTGCGATTTTATTATCGAGAGGAGTAACAACATCATGAAAAAAGCTATTGCTTTGGTCATGGCTGCCTGCCTGGCTTTCGGTCTGGTAGCCTGCGGCGGCGCTTCCAGCACCGCTACTTCCACTTCCACCGCTTCTTCTGCTGCCTCCACTTCCGAGGCCGCTTCCTCCGAGGCTGCTTCCTCTGAGGCCGCTGCCACCGAGGCTGGCGTGAAGACCGGTATGGCCATCGTTTCCAGCACCAGCGTGTCCGACGCTGACGCCGATGCTGACGGCAAGGCTCAGGTTGACAGCACCGCCGCCGCCGTTCTGGTTGGCGAGGACGGCAAGATCATCAGCTGCAAGCTGGATGTTGCCCAGAACAAGGTTGCCGTTAAGGCTGACGGTTCCTTCGACACCACCGCTACCTTTAAGTCCAAGCAGGAGCTGAAGGAAGACTACAACATGAAGGGTGCTTCCGGCATCGGCAAAGAGTGGTACGAGCAGGCCAACGCCTTCGCTGAGTACGTGGTTGGCATGACCGCTGAGGAAGTTCGCGCCATCGAAGTTGGCGGCGACCACAACGGCCCCACCGACGCTGACATCGCTGCTTCCTGCACCATGAACGTGACCGACTTCATTGAGGCCATTGCTCAGGCTACCGAGAACGCTCAGGTTCTGGGCGCTTCCGCTGACGACACCCTGGCTCTGGGTCTGTCCACCGAGTTCAGCTCTTCCGCTGTTCTGCCCGCCGACAACGAGGGCGAGGGTCTGGTTCAGACCGATACCACCTACGCTGCCGTGACCACCGACGCTGACGGCAAGATCACCAGCAGCATCTGGGATTGCACCCAGGCCAAGTTCAACACCACCGAAGAGGGTGTTGTAACCGCTAAGGACGAGACCATCGTTCCCAAGCAGACCCAGAAGGAAGCTTACGGCATGACCAACGCTTCCGAGATCGGCAAGGAGTGGTACGAGCAGGCCAACGCCTACGCTGCTTGGCTGGTTGGCAAGACCGCTGACGAGGTTGCCGCTGTTGAGACCAACGCCGAGGGCCACAATGGTCCCACCGACGCCGACATCGCTGCTTCCTGCACCATGGACGTTCGCGAGTTCAACAACGCTGTTGCCAAGGCTCTGGCCTGATCAGCAGCTTGCGCATCACGGCGTGATCTGTTAAAATGAAAAAACGGCCAGGCCCCGGCGGTCTGGCCGTTTTCTGTTTTTTCTATCCGGGCACGCCCTTCGGTGCGGGGCCCGAATCTTCACACGGAGGATTTTTTGTTGCTATGGTAAAACGCCTTCTCTGCGCGGGATGCGCCGCTGTGCTGCTGGCCGCTTCGCTGGCCGGCTGCGGCAGCACCGCTTCCCCGTCCGCTTCCGCCTCTTCGGCCGCTTCGGCCAGCGCCGACCCGGCCATGGCCGGCTGGGAAAAATACACCGCCAGCTGGTACGATGTGTTCGACACCGTGACCACCGTAATCGGCTACGCATCCAGCGAGGAGGAATGGGACCGGCAGATGGACGTCCTGCATCAGGATCTGGCCGAGTACCACCAGCTGTACGATATCTACAACCACTACGAGGGTGTGACCAATCTGTACGATCTGAACCACAGCGCCGCGCAGGGGCCTGTGGCGGTGGATCAGCGGATCATGGATCTTCTGGTGGAATCCAGGGAGATGTACAAGACCACCAGCGGCCAGATGAACGTGGCCTTCGGTGCGGTGTTGAGCATCTGGCACGATTATCGGGAAGCGGGCCTGAACGACCCGGACAGCGCCCAGCTGCCCCCCATGGAGCAGCTGACCGCCGCCAGCGAGCATTGCAGCATCGACGATCTGGTGCTGGATGAAGAGGCCGGTACCGTCTACTTTGCCGACGATCAGCTGCAGCTGGACGTGGGCAGCGTGGGCAAGGGCTACGCGGTGGAAATGGTGGCCCGGGCCGCCGAAGAGCGGGGCCTTGCCAGCGCCATTCTCAGCGTGGGCGGCAACGTGCGCACCATCGGCCACAAGCCGGACGGCAGCCGGTGGACTGCCGGCATTCAGGATCCCTGGGCCTCGGCAGAGCTGGCCGGTCAGGTGGTGAACGATGCGCCCTATCTGGTGTCCGTTTACATGGAGGACATGGCGCTGGTGACCAGCGGCGACTACCAGCGCTTCTATGAGGTGGACGGCGAACGCTACAACCACATCATCGACCCGGACACTCTGATGCCTGCGGACCACTTCTCCGCCGTGGCGGTGCTGGTGCCGGATTCCGGTCTGGGCGACTGTTTGTCCACCGGCCTGTTCTGCCTGTCGCTGGAGGACGGGCAGGCGCTGGTGGAAAGCCTGGACGGTGTGGAGGCCATGTGGATGCTGAAGGACGGCTCGGTGGTCTACTCCACCGGCTTCGGCGATTCCGTCAAGGCCACGCTGGAGGGCTACGAGCACTGATCGCATGAAAAAAATCCCTCTGGAAATTTTTTCAGAGGGATTTTTCTTTTGCTTATTCTTTTTCTTTTGCTTATTCGCCGGAAAGCAGAATCCGGTCGTCGTCCAGCTGCCTGCCCGCGTTTTCCCGGAACAGCCGCAGCAGATCCTCCACCGAAAGGCCGGCCCGCTGCTCGCCCTTCAGATCCAGCACGATGCGGCCGGAGTCCATCATCAGGGTGCGGTTGCCCAGCTCCAGCGCGCTTTGCATGTTGTGGGTGATCATCAGGCAGGTGATCCGGTTTTCCGCCACGATGCGCTGGGTCAGCTCCAGCACCTTGTCGGCGGTGGCCGGATCCAGCGCGGCGGTGTGCTCATCCAGCAGCAGCAGCTTGGGGGTGACCAGCGTGGCCATGAGCAGGGTCAGCGCCTGCCGCTGGCCACCGCTCAGAAGGCCCACCGGCTGGCTCATCCGATCCTCAAGGCCAAGGCCCAGACCGGCCAGCTTTTCCCGGAACAGCGCCCGCTCGGCCTTGCCGATGCGGCCGAAGCTGGCGCCCTTGCCGCTGGCCCGCAGATAGGCCAGCGCCAGATTCTCCTCAATGGTCATGCGGGGTGCGGTACCCCGCAGCGGATCCTGGAACAGGCGGCCGATCTGGCGGCTGCGCCGGTGCTCCTTTTCAAAGGTGATGTCCCTGCCGTCCAGCACAATGCGGCCGCTGTCGGTGAAGAAGCTGCCCGCAATGGCGCCGAACAGGGTGCTCTTGCCCGCGCCGTTGGAGCCCACGATGGCGGCAAAGTCCCCCGGCTCCAGATGCAGGCTCAGCCCGTTCAGCGCGTGCTTTTCGTTCACGGTACCGGGCGAGAAGATCTTGCTCAGATTTTCCAGATACAGCATCTCAACGGCCCCCTTTCTGTTTTGCGGCGGCTTTGCGCTTTTCCAGCCGCAGCCGATCCGCCAGTGCGGGCCAGCCGATGGCCACCGCCACGATCACCGCGCTGATCAGCTTCAGGTTTGCGGGGTTGGCGCTGGCCCGCAGGGCAAACACCATCAGCACCCGGTAGATCACCGAGCCCACAATGGCCCCGGCGATGCAGCGGCCCACGCCGCCCCGGCGCACCACCACCTCACCGATGATCAGGCTGGCAAGGCCGATGACCACCACGCCGGTGCCCAGGCTCAGGTTGCTGGACATCTGGTACTGGGCCAGCACGCCGCCCGCCAGCGCGGTGAGACCGTTGGCCAGACACAGACCCACGGTGATGGTGAAGGAGGGGTCGATGGAAGAAGCGGAGACCATATCCCGGTTGTCGCCGGTGGCCCGGATGGAAAGGCCCAGCTGGGTCTTTAAGAACAGCGCCAGCAGCACGCCCACCACGCAGGTAATGAGGGCCACGGTGATCAGCTTGCCGTAGCTTTCGCCCAGCAAAGCCTGGGTGTAGGTGAAGATGGTGTCCACCTTCAACAGGGGCAGGTCGGCCCGGCCGCCCATCACCCACAGGTTCACGGTGTACAGGCCGGTCATGGTGATGATGCCCGCCAGAATCGCCTGAATTTTAAGCCGGGTATGCAGGAATGCGGTGACAAAGCCCGCCGCAAGGCCCGCGGCAAAACCGCCCACAAGGCCCAGCACCGGCTGGCCCACACTGCACAGCGCGGCGCTCACCGCGCAGCCCAGCACGAAGGTGCCGTCGGTGGTCAGGTCGGCAATGTCCAGCGTCCGGTAGGACAGATACAGCGCGAGGGCGACCAGAGCGTAGATGAAGCCCTGTTCCACCGCCCCCTGCAGCAGCATGATGCTCATAACTTGATTCTCCCTTTCAACACACGGATGGCCCGCCGCTTTTGGCGGTGGGCACGGATGCTCCGGTTTTTACTCCACGCTCACATAGCCCTCGCCGGACAGATCAAACACATTGGGGTCAATGCCCAGCTCCCTGGCGGTGGTGGTGTTCACGGTCACGATGCCGTCGTCCATCACCTGCACCGGCATGGTGGCCGGATCCTCGCCCTGCAGCACCTGCACCGCCATCTGGGCGGTCAGCTGGCCGAGCTTTGTGTAGTTGACGCCGGTGGTGGCAAGGCCGCCGTCCCGCACCATGCTGTCCGCCGCGGTGTATACCGGCACGCCGCCCTTGATGGCCTCGTCCGCCAGCACGCTCATGGCGCTGGCCACCGTGTTGTCGATGGGCACGAAGATGGCGTCCACGCCCTTGCTCACCAGATTCTGGGCGGCCATCTGCACCTCACCGGGGGTGGTGACGGTGCTCTCCACCGCCTCGATGCCCTTTTCCCGCAGCGCCGGGCGCAGGCCCTCGATGGTAGTGACGCTGTTGGTTTCGGCCAGATTATAAATGAGGCCGATGGTCTTGGTATCCGGGTTGTTGGCCAGCACCAGATCCAGAATCTTCGCGGTGTCGATGTAATCGGAGGTACCGGTCATGTTTTCGCCCGGCTCCTCCATGCTCTTGGCCAGCTGGGCCGCCACCGGATCGGTGACCGCGCTGTACACCAGCGGAATGTCGGTGCCCTGCACCGCCGCGGCCGCCGCAGTGGCCGCCGGGGTGGCGATGGGGATGATCAGGTCAACTTGATCCGACACGAACATCTTGCAGATGTCGTTGATGGTGGCCGCGTCGCCCTGACCATTCTTCAGCTCCACGTTAACGGTCACGCCGGCGGCCTGCGCCTGCTGCTCCAGCTCGGACTGGATGGCGGCGGCGATCTCGTCCAGGCTGGAATGGCTGGTGTACTGTAAAATCCCCACGGTGTAGTCTGCCTGCTGGCCGTTGTCCACGGCAACGGATGCGGATGCGGAAGCGGCTGCGCCGCAGCCGGCGAAGCTCAGCGCCAGAGCGGCGGCGGTAAACAGGGCGGTCAGTTTACATTTCATATTTTTCATGGTCGGTTGTTCCTTTCTTTCTGGTCACAGGTGGATGAGCGTATTCTTTTCAACATCCCGCCCGCCATCGTGTGGAAAACCGGTTGTTTTCGGCATAGCGTTTCATGCGTGTGCCCTCCTTTGGTGCATCGTGGTCGTGTAGCCGCCGGGGCAAAAAACAAAAGGACCTGTTCATTGCCCATGGCGATGCCATGAGCAAGGACAGGTCCTGAATAACTTCAAAACTTGCGGTGCCACCTTGCTTGCTTCCAAAAAGCGGAAGCCACCTCACCGGGCGCCAACACGCCCTACCTCTGTAACGGGAGATCCCGGCTCAGGCTACTGAAACCGCGTTCGTTCGCCCTGCCCTCGGCGGCCCATTTCAGGCCTTTCGGCCCCCTGCCCCGCTCTCTGCCCGGTTCCCAGCATCCCGGACTCTCTGGAAGTGCGCTGTGCAGTTTTATCTCCGCCTCATCGGTTTAGGCTCATTAAACCACAGGCCGCCCGGTTTGTCAAGAGCATTTTAACAATTTAATGTAAAAAAGCGTTTTGTGTGTTTCTTTTCGGAAATATTACATTTTGTACAATAAAACAGATGTGTAAATTTTGGCTCAACCACTGGCCCCAAGGCCCCGGGTGGTGTATAATAATAAATGCTCTGTTGCAAAAACAAACCAAAAGGGGGAGCAGTTTCTCCCCTTCAGAATCAGGAGGAAATTCCGTTGAAACATGCAATGATCCGTTTGGCCGCTCTGGCCCTGGCCATTTCCATGGCGGCCGGTCTCACCGCCTGCGGCGGTTCCGCTGCTTCCGGCAGCACCAGCGCCAGCTCTTCCGCCGCGTCTGACTCTTCTTCCACCAGCGCCGCTTCTCAGGTGGAGATCGAGTACTCCAAGAACCTGACCGAGGACGGCAAGTGGGTGGACATCAATCTGACCGATTATGTGACCCTGCCGGACTACAAGAACATCACCATCCCCGCTGACGAGATCAACCCCACCGAGGAGGATCTGGAGAGCCAGCGTCAGGCTTTTGTGGAGCAGTACGCCACCCCCACCGAGATCACCGACCGTGCCGTTGAGGACGGCGACCAGGTGAACATCGACTACGTGGGCAGCGTGGACGGTGTGGAGTTCACCGGCGGCAACACCAATGGCGCCGGCACCACCGTGACCGCCGGTTCCACCGCCTATGTGGATGATTTCCTGACCCAGATCATCGGCCATACGCCCGGCGAGACCTTCGACGTGGTGGTTACCTTCCCCGATGACTACAACGATTCCACCGACGCCGACGGCAACACCATCGTTCTGGCCGGCAAGGAAGCCGTGTTCAAGACCACCATCAACTACATCGAGGGCGACCCCATCTATCCCGAGTTCAACGATGCCTTCGTGACCGAGAACCTGCAGAGCCAGTACGGCTGGACCACTGCCGATCAGGCCAACGAGGAGATCAAGAACACCCTGACCGAGTACAACAAGGCCCAGTACCTGCAGAACTACCTGCTGGAGAACGCCCAGGTGAAGGAAGTTCCCGAGGTGATCACCAACACCCTGCTGGAGCATGAGGAAGCCAACCTGACCAACACCGCCGCCACCAACGGCCTGCCCGTGGAATACCTGCTGATGATGTACGGCTACGAGAGTCTGGATGCCTTCCGTGAGGACTTCAAGACCCAGTACACCGATCAGATCAAGCTGCAGATGATCTACGAGGCCATCGCGGACGCCGAAGGCCTGCAGCCCACCGAGGACGACCTGAAGGACGTATTCGGCGACAACTACGATCTGGCGCTGGAGACCTACGGCGGCACCGCCTACCCCATGCACCAGCTGCGCATCGACAACGGCTACAACTTCGTGATGGAGAACGCCACCGTGGCCTGATTGCCGCTCGATTCCATGCAATAACAAAGCCGCCCGCCGGAAATTTTCCGGCGGGCGGCTTTTTGCTGTTGTTTGTGCGAAGGGCTCAGTTCTCCTCCACCCGGGCCAGTTGGGCCAGGTCGTAGGGGGTATCCTGATACACATAGTAGTTCAGCCAGTTGGTGTAAAGCAGGAAGGCATGGGCCCGCCAGCGGTAAAGCGGCTCTTTGGCAGGGTCGTCGTCCGGGTAGTAGTTTTTGGGCGGCTGGATGGGCAGCCCCTTGTCCACATCCCGGCGATACTCCGCATCCAGCGTGAACTTTTCGTATTCCGGATGGCCGGTCACGAAAATCTGCCGGCCGGACTCGGTGCTCATCAGGTAGACGCCCGCCTCGTCGCTCTCGGCCAGAATGCGCAGCGCACCGCAGGCCTCGATCTGGTCCCGCCGCACGCCGGTGTGCCGGGAGTGTGGGGCGTAAAACACCTCGTCAAAGCCCCGCACCAGCGGGTTCGCGGGCCGCAGCACCCGATGGGGAAACACACCGAACATCTTCTGGGGCAGCAGCTCCTTCTGGATCCCAAAGTGGTAATACAGCGCCGCCTGTGCGCCCCAGCACACATGCAGGGTGGAATACACATTGGTTTTGGAAAATTCCATGATGCGGCACAGCTCCGGCCAGTAGTCCACCTCTTCAAAGGGCAGCTTTTCCACCGGCGCGCCGGTGATGATCATGCCGTCGAACCGCTGGTCCTTCACCTCGTCGAAGGTCTTGTAAAAGGCGGAAAGATGCTCGCCCGCCACATGGGTGGCCGCATGGCTGGCGGTGTGCAGCAGGGTCAGCTCCACCTGAATGGGGCTGTTGGCCAGCAGCCGGGCCAGCTGGGTCTCGGTGGCAATTTTGGTGGGCATCAGGTTCAGCGCCAGAATCCGCAGCGGGCGGATCTGCTGGCTTTCGGCCCGCTGGCAGTGCATTACAAATACGTTTTCCTGCCCCAGCGCCGTATAGGCGGGCAGGTTTTGCGGGATGATCAGCGGCATGGCTCGCTCACTCCTTTGGTTTGATCGTCCGGCACGCCGCCCTCCAGCGCAAAGAACAGCGCAGAGGGCACGGCCAGCAGAAAGGTGGGCAGCAGATAGCGGATCTCGTTGGTGGACGCTGCCACCACCACCGAGGCAATGTTGCACACCACCGGCAGCAGCGCGGGCCAGCGGCGCAGCATACCCCGCCCGCTGCCGCAGAAAAAGGCCACGGCCATCGCCGCCAGACAGAACACATGGCTGAAGGGCCCAAGGCCCCGGTCCAGCCGCCACACATTGGTGTTGTTGCGCAGAATCTCGGTGGTGCACAGCCAGGGATTCTGCAAAAACAGCTCCAGATACAGCCGCAGAATCTCCTTCGGGTTCTGCCCCGCGGCCAGAATGAACAGGTTGTTGAACACATCGTTCACACCCTGGCTGTCCTCCAGAAGGGGCGCGAACCGGGCTTCCCGCTCGCTGGGCGTATAGCTGCCCAGGTCCCGGGTCCAGCAAAGGCGCTGGGCACGGGTGAAGTGGGCCGTGTCCGGGTTTTCCAGGCAGTGGGCCACATAGTCCATGGGCAGAAGCTCTTCCATGCGGCGGCGCTGTTCCTCGCTCATCTCGCCGCCCCGCTGATCCACTGCCACAATACCGGTGGCATACACCTGCACCGCAAAGCCGTTGGCCGGGTGCTGCACCCCCAGAAGGGGCGCGGCCACGCCGTCCACCGCGAAGATGCAGGCGGCGCACACCGCCACGGTGGCCAGCAGACCTTTCTGCCGGCGGTAAATTCCCCGCGCCAGCAGCCACAGCCCCGCCGCCAGCACCAGCACAAAGCCGTTGTGGCGGAACAGGCCGGTGAAGGCCAGCGCAGCGCCAAAGCCGATCCGATGGGGCCAGGAAAAGCGCAGATCCCCCGCCAGAAGCCGCATGATGTAATAGAGCACCACACCGGCACAGAGGGCGGCGGGTAGATCCTTGATGGGGCTTGCCGCCGCCTGGCCCACCACCGGGCCAAGGCAGCCGCCGCACAGGCAGGCCGCAATGCCGAACAGCCCCATGCCCCGCCGGTAGAACCGGGCGGCAAAGGCGGTGAGCAGCCCGGCCAGCGTCAGCAGCTGCACCGCCACCAGCAGCCCCGGCTGCCCGCCCGCAAGGCCCAGCAGCAACGTGTGGGCCAGGGTGTGCACGTCGTTCAGGGGCAGCTCGCCCCGCAGCATCTCCAGCTGGTATTCCAGATCAAAGCTGCTCTCGTAGGGAAATACCCTCGCCCAGTAAAGGGCCAGCGGAACCAGCACCGCCAGAAAGAACCACAGCCCCGGGAAAGCCGGGCGGGTGGTTTCACGGGCCGAACGGGCCTTCCGGGCCATCCGGCGCAGCGCGCAGACCAGCGGCGGGCCAATCAGCATCCCCAGCACAAGGCCGAGGGCAAGGCCCTTGTAAACCGGCCAGTACCAGGCGGCATAGTAAGCGTCCGCAATGGGCTCCAGCAGCATCACCGCCGCCAGAACGGCCCCCAGCGCCAGCGTGGGCAGAAGCCAGCCCCGGCCCTTCCAGCTTTCGGCCCAGAAGGAGGGCTTCCACCATTGCCCGGCCACCGCCGCAGCTGCCAGAGCCAGCGCCCCGGCCAGCCAGGGATGGCCCAGCGCCAGCAGGCCGGCACAGCCCCAACCGCACAAAACGCCCGGCACCAGTGCCCGGAGAACTCCGGGCGCCGGCGGGGCGCAGTGCGCTGCCAGTTTGTGCAGCGTCTTGTTCATTCTTATACCTGCTCCAGAGCCTGAGCGATATCCTCGATCAGATCCTGCGCATCCTCCAGACCGCAGGACATACGCACCAGATCCGCGCCCACACCGGCGGCGGCCAGCTCGGCGTCGTTCATCTGGCGGTGGGTGCTGCTGGCGGGATGCAGGATGCAGGTGCGGGCATCGGCCACATGGGTCTCAATGGCGCCCACCTTCAGGTGCTTCATGAACACCTCGGCAGCGGCGCGGCCGCCCTTGATGCCAAAGCTCACCACGCCGCAGCTGCCATTCGGCAGATACTTCTGGGCCAGGTCGTAATACTTGTTGCCGGGCAGGCTGCAGTAGTTCACCCAGCTGATCTTGGGATGCTGCTCCAGATAGGTGGCCACGGCCAGCGCGTTCTCGCAGTGGCGCTTCATGCGCACATGCAGGCTCTCCAGGCCCAGGTTCAGGATGAAGGCGCTCTGGGGGCTCTGTACGCTGCCCAGATCGCGCATCAGCTGGGCGGTGGCCTTGGTGATGTAGGCGCCGGCCAGACCAAAACGCTCGGTGTAGGTCACGCCGTGGTAGCTCTCGTCCGGGGTGCACAGGCAGGCGAACTTCTCCGGGTAGGCGGTCCAGTCGAACTTGCCGCTGTCCACAATGCAGCCGCCCACGGCAGCACCGTGGCCGTCCATGTACTTGGTGGTGGAATGGGTCACGATGTCCGCGCCCCACTCGAAGGGCCGGCAGTTCACCGGGGTGGCAAAGGTGTTGTCCACGATCAGGGGCACGCCGTGGGCGTGGGCCGCCTTGGCGAACTTCTCAATGTCCAGCACGGTCAGCGCGGGGTTGGCGATGGTCTCGCCAAACACGGCCTTGGTGTTGGGCCGGAAGGCGGCGTTCAGCTCCTCCTCGGTGCAGTCCGGGTCCACAAAGGTAACCTCGATGCCCATGCGCTTCATGGTCACCGCAAACAGGTTGTAGGTGCCGCCGTAGATGCTGGCGCTGCTCACCACATGGTCGCCGCAGCCGGCAATGTTGAACACGGCGTAGAAATTGGCCGCCTGGCCGCTGCCGGTGAGCATGGCGGCAGTGCCGCCCTCCAGCTCGCAGATCTTGGCCGCCACATGGTCGCAGGTGGGGTTCTGCAGGCGGCTGTAGAAATAGCCGGATGCCTCCAGGTCAAACAGCTTGCCCATGTCCTCGCTGGTATCGTATTTAAACGTGGTGCTCTGGATGATGGGAATCTGGCGGGGTTCGCCGTTGCCGGGGGTGTAGCCGCCCTGGACGCATTTGGTATTGAAACGAAGATCCATGATCGTTTTCCTCTCTTCTTTCATTGGAATTGCGGCGCCGAAAAACAGACCGTATATCCAGTATTTTACTGGATTAAAGCACATCTTGCAAGAGCCCGGCCCCCTGCCGGAGCAAAAACCTTTTGCAGGAACCGGCCAATTTTCCTGAACAATGTTCACAATCGTTCGTATCTTGTGCCTTTTTTCGGTTTTTGCATTGACAGCACGTCGGGATCCGGCTATAATGAACATCGTTCAATATCAATCCCGGGCCCTTTGGCCCCTTTCATTCAGAGAGGAGAACCAACCATGACCACTCAGCTGATTGCTGCCATTGTTGCCATCACCCTTGCGCTGTGCTTTTACACCGTGGGCGTATTTTCCGAGCGCCGGGCCCACAGCCTGCAAAAGCGCCATGTGATTCTGTTCTGGTGCGGCCTTGTGTTCGACACCACCGGCACCACCATCATGTCCACCATGGCCCACGGCTCCGGCCTGCTGAGCCCCCACGGCATTACCGGCGCGCTGGCCATCGTGCTCATGCTGTTCCATGCGGTGTGGGCCACGCTGGTGTATGCCCGCGGCAACGCCGAAAAGCAGCAGAGCTTCCACCGGTTCAGCATCGTGGTGTGGCTGATCTGGCTGATTCCCTATGTGCTGGGCATGTTCCTGGGCATGCAGGGCTGACGAAACGAACCCCATAAATCAAAACCACCGGCTTAGCCGGTGGTTTGAGTAAGCCCTATAAGGGCATTATACTAGCAAAGCCCCTTAAGGGGCCACGAAAAATTCTGCCATCTGCATTTCTTGCCCTACGGCTCGTAAACGAGCAAAATCCCAAAACCATATTTTCTCTCTATATGGTAGGCAATTAGTTTGTCATCTCGCTTCGCTCGCAAACTAAATGCTAAAGCAAGTAATTCGCACCAGCGTAGCTGGTGGTTGCTTTACACTCAAACGGCAAAAGCAGCCGTGCGGAAAACACCGCACGGCTGCTTTTCGTTTTTGTATTCACGGGTTCGCCTTGCTCTCCATCAGATCGTTCATCTGGCGCAGAGTCTGCAGGCAGTTCACTGCCAGTGTATTGAAGTAAAGGCTGTCCTCCAGGCGGCCAAAGGCCTGGGGGCTTCGGCCGGTATCGAAGAAGGGCACCAGCTCGTTTTTTGTGTAGCTCAGCTTGATGCGCAGAATTGCGTCCTCCAGGTTGTCCAGCACCTCGGCGGCCATCCGGCTGTAACCGGTGTTCAGCAGATGGGGCCGGCTGCGCAGATAGGCGTTGATCTGCTCGATCTCACTGACCAGCTGCCGGTTCATGGGCAGCATCTGGCTGTAAAATTCCTGTTCGGAGCGGTTCATCCCCTTCAGCCCGGTCTGGATCTCGTTTTCCACCAGATGAGAGCGCACCATCCGTTCCCGCATCCGGTTGGGGTCGTAGGCGCCGGTGCGGCAGTATTCCCGCACCTGAGCCAGCATGCTCAGGTCCAGCTCGAACAGCTCCTCCACGCTTTTGGAAAACTCCCGCCCGGCGGTGTTGGGCAGCAGGAACCGGTTGGCCAGCGCCGCGGTAACGGCTGCCAGCGCCACATAGGCCAGCCGCAGCGTCACCGATTCCATCAGCCCCAGCCGCATCTGGGCCAGCGTCATGCCGTAGCAGGTGCTGTATACCGTCATGGTCCAGGAGGTAACCGGCGCGTAGTACATGAAGCAGGTCATCACCGCCATGATGAGGATGTATTCCGGCATGGTGTGGAACAGCGACATCAGCAGCACCGACACCACCGCGCCGCCCAGCGTGCCCCGAATACGGTTGCCGATCTTCATCCGGCTCTCCTCCGCGTAGGGCATCAGCATCAGGAAGGCGGTCATGGGGTACCAGTAGGCGTGCTCCAGCCCGGTGAGCCACACAAAGCCGAAGCCCAGGCACAGCACGGCGGACAGGCGCACCGCAAACCGGTTGGTGAACTGATCCAGCCCGAAGGCATAGCGCACAGCCTTCACCTTGTTCTGGTCACCGGGCAGCGCCCAGTCCTTCTGCGGGCGGGTCGGGTGCACCTGCTCCAGCGCCTGAAGCGCCACACCGAACACCCGCAGAATCTCGCCCATGGCCTCCTTCTGCCGCTCATCCTTCAGGCCCGGCTCACTGCGCAGCTGCTCCAGCTGCGCCCGCAGCGCCGAATTTTCCGGCCCGTTCAGCTCCCGTTCCGCCCGGCGGAACAGCTCGGCCAGCCGCAGAAGCCAGTCCGCGTCCGCCGCGTCGGGCACCTGGCCCGGCGTGACGAAATGATCGGTGAAATAATAGAATCGCTGGAACACCAGCATGAACAGATAATTCACCTTGCCGTAGCCGTTGGCCAGATAGGTATAGCCCCGGCTGCCATAGATCACCTGATTCATGTGGATCAGCATGGGCGGCAGCGCGTCGTGCTCGGCGCTCACGCTCTCGCCCCGGGCCAGCTTTTCCAGCTGGCGGCACAAATTGTCCATACCTTTTCGCACGGTTCCGAAGTGCCTGCGCCGATGGATGATTTTCGCGTGGAGCCACAGCGCAAGCGTTACCACCGAAAGGCCGTAGACCAGCACCCCCAGCTGCACCGGCAGCTGCTCCGGCTCCACCGGAACCAGCTGCAGAAAAACGAACTCCATACCGTAGGCAAAATAGGCCTTGGGGCTGAACTTGGAGCTGAGCAGATACACCAGCACAAAGGGTACCACCAGATTCAGCGCCAGCGCCCACCACAGGCCCCGCCCGGCCGCAAAGGCCGCCAGGCACACCAGCACCATCTGCACCGCGGTGCGTGCCATCTCCCGGGGGCGGAAATCCTGCCGGTGACGGGTGCGGAACACCAGCGTCAGAAAAGAAGTCATCACCACATAGCGCACCCCGAAGATGCCCCAGATGCTGAACAGCAGCGTGAGCGAAACCAGAATGGTGGGCAGCGCCGCCGCCCATTTCGCCCGGATGGACGGCAGCCGCCTGCTGGTGAACTCCTTCCAGAAGGCAGCCCACCTGCTCCCGCTCATCGCATCAGACGGCGCACGGTGCGCTCGCCTTTTTCGGTAAAGGGCGGGAACGCAACGCGCATGGGGAAAAGCCCCCGCCGCAGCACGCTGCGCTGGTGGGAAAAGGTGAGAAAGCCCGCCTGCCCGTGGTAATTGCCCATGCCGGACTGACCCATCCCGCCAAAGGGCAGATCCGGGTCCAGAATATGGCCGATGGTGTCGTTCACGCTCACGCCGCCGCTGGCAGTGGAATCCAGCACCCGGCGCACCAGCGCCTTATCCCGGCTGAACACATACAAGGCCAGCGGCTTCTCGCCTTTGTTAATGATCTCCAGCGCCCCGTTCAGGTCGTCATAAGCGAACACCGGCAGCAGCGGGCCGAACAGCTCCTCCTGCATGCAGGCCGCGTCCATGCTGTTTGGGCAGAGGATGGTGGGCTCGATGTACCGGTCGGCTTCGTCCACCCGGCCGCCGAACCGGATGGCTTCCCTGTCCGCTTCCAGAATGCGGCCAAGCCGCCGGATGTGGCCTTCGTTCACGATGCGGCCGTAGTCCGGGCTTTTCTGGGCATCCGGGCCGTAGAAGCGCCGGATGGCCGATTGCAGCCCCTGCAGAAATTCTTCCTGAATGCTCCGGTCCACCAGCACATAGTCCGGCGCCACACAGGTCTGGCCCGCATTCATCAGCTTGCCCCACACGATGCGCTCACAGGCGGTGGCAAGATGGGCATCCCTTGCCACGATCACCGGGCTTTTGCCGCCCAGCTCCAGCGTCACCGGCACCAGATTTTCCGCGGCGGCCTGCATCACGATGCGGCCCACCCGGGGGCTGCCGGTGAAGAAGATGTAATCAAAGCGGCTGTGCAGCATCAGGGTGTTGTTCTCGATGCCCGCAGGCACGCAGCACACATACTCCGGCGGGAAGGTCTCGGCCAGCATGGCCGAAACCGCCTCGGCCACATGGGGGGTGAGCTCGGAGGGGCTGACCACTGCGCAGTTGCCTGCCGCCAGCGCCTCGGCCAGCGGCTCCAGCAGCAGCTGCACCGGGTAGTTGTAGGGGCCCAGAATGTACACGCAGCCGTAGGGCACCGGCTCCACCCGGCTGCGCCCCGGAAACAGCTGCACGGGCGCGAATTTTGCGCGGGGCTTCATCCAGCGGGCCAGATGGCGGCGGATGTGAGAGATGCCCGCCAGCACCATGCCGATTTCGCTGGTGTAGCTCTCGAACCGGCTCTTGCCCAGATCCTCCTTCAGGGCCGCTTCCAGTGCCGGGGCATGCCGCTCCAGCGCCTTGTACAGCGCCTGCAGCTGCCGCAGCCGGAATTCCAGCGGACGGGTGGCTCCGGTGGCAAAATATGTTTTCTGTGCGTCCAGAAGCGCACGGGCGGATGTTTCGTTCAGTCGTTCAGTTTTCATGAAGTTCTCCTGATTCCTGCCTGTTTTATATGGTTATCGTCTTTTTTACTATACCATAAACACCCAAACAAGACAAAGCCGCCCCCTGCGGCCGGGGAAATAAGTCATTCTTTTTACCCGTTATTTCTCTTGTGAAACAACGCCTTCTGTGCTACAATCAGAAAAGAACCAGCCTGCGGCACCCGCAGGCGAAACGGCGGAACCGCCGTAAGCCTCGACGCATCCATCTGCGCCGCCGGATTCAGATTTTTAAAACACATTTTTCCGGCGCTTGCCTGCACAGGGCGGCCGGTATTTCGGATTCATTCACGGGAGGGCTTGTTTATGAAACTGATGAAGACCGAGGACGCGGTGGGCCAGGTGCTCTGCCACGACATCACCCAGATCATTCCCGGGGTCAAAAAGGGCCCCGTGTTCAAAAAGGGTCATGTGATTACTCCTGAGGACGTGCCGGTTCTGCTGAGCGTGGGCAAGGATCACATCTACATCTGGGAGAACGACGAAAACCACCTGCACGAGAACGACGCGGCCGAGATTCTGCGTCAGCTGTGCCAGAACGAATACATGAGCGCCAGCGAGCCCAGCGAGGGCAAAATCGAGCTGACCGCCCAGGTGGACGGCCTGTTTCTGGTGGACACCGAGCGGCTGTTCCGCCTGAACCGGCTGGGCGAGGTGATGGTGGCCTGCCGCCACGGCGGCTTCGCGGTGAAAAAGGGCGACAAGCTGGCCGGCATGCGGGTGATCCCGCTGGTGATCGAGACTGCCAAGATGGATGCTGCCCGCGCCGCTGTGGGAACCGAGCCCCTGTTCCGGCTGGTGCCCTTCCGGGAGCTGAAGGTGGGCGTGGTGACCACCGGCAACGAGGTATTCTACGGCCGCATTCAGGATTCCTTCACTCCGGCGATTGAACAGAAGCTGGCGGAATACGGCTGCCGGATGGCCTGGCACACCGTTCTGAACGATGACCACGAGAAGATCACCGCCGCCGCCAACGAGATGCTGCGCGAGGGCGCGGACATGGTGCTGTGCACCGGCGGCATGAGCGTGGACCCGGACGACAAGACCCCGCTGGCCATCAGGAACACCGGCGCCCGCGTTGTGAGCTACGGTGCGCCGGTGCTGCCGGGAGCCATGTTCCTTTTGGCCTACGCCGAGGGCGACCGCCCGGTGTGCGGCCTACCCGGCTGCGTGATGTACGCCAAGCGCACCATCTTTGATCTGGTGCTGCCCTATCTGGTGGCAGGCGTACCGGTGAGCGCCGATCAGCTGGCCGCTTACGGCAACGGCGGGCTGTGCCTGAGCTGCCCGGTGTGCACCTTCCCCAACTGCGGCTTCGGCAAGGCCTGACCCATTCTTTTATAAAAGGAGCATTCTTATGCCGTTTACCCATTTAAATGAAAAGGGCGAAGCCATCATGGTGGACGTGACCGACAAGGCCGTGACCCACCGCACCGCCGTCGCCTCCGGGCGCATCTCCATGAGCGCCGAATGCTATCAGGCCGTGAAGGAGGGCAGCGCCAAAAAGGGCGACGTGCTGGGCGTGGCCCGGGTGGCGGGCATCATGGCCACCAAGCACACCTCCGACCTGATTCCTTTGTGCCATGTGCTGGCGCTGACCAAGTGCGCCGTTGATTTTACTCTGGACGACGAAAGCCACTCCATCACCGCCCGCTGCACCGTGCAGTGCGAGGGCAAAACCGGCGTGGAGATGGAGGCGCTGACCGGCGTTTCCACCGCGCTGCTCACCGTTTACGACATGTGCAAGGCCATGGACAAGCGCATGGTCATTTCCGACATCCACCTCTGCGAAAAGCAGGGTGGTAAAAGCGGCAACTTCGTGTTTTAAGCCGCACATTCGCCCCCGCGATTGTTCCTTTTGCTTCAGCTCTGTGTAAATCCACAGGGTTTGAAAATAAAATTCTCTGAAATATGAGAACAAAAAGGAGTTTTATCCATGAAAAAGGCATTCGCACTGGCCGCAGCCTTCGCGCTGGCGTTCTCGCTGGCAGGCTGTGGCGGCGGCGCATCTTCCGCCGCTTCCCCCTCTTCTGCCGTGTCCGCCGGTTCCGGCGCGGCGTCCGCTTCTCAGGCCGAGACCGGGGGCGAACCGGTGGAGCTGACGGTGTTTGCCGCCGCCAGCCTGACCGAGACCCTGAACCAGATCGCCGAGGACTGCAAGACCGTGGCCCCCAATGTGACCCTGACCTTCAACTTCGATTCCTCCGGCACCCTGAAAACCCAGATTCAGGAGGGCGCAGTCTGCGACGTGTTCCTCTCCGCCGGGCAGAAGCAGATGGATCAGCTGGACAAGACCGCTGACGCCAGCGTGAACACCGAAGGGCTGGACTTCGTGGCCGAGGGCACCCGGGTGAACCTGCTGGAAAACAAGGTTGCCCTGTGCGTGGCCGAGGGCAGCGACGCAGCCATCGCCAGCTTTGACGATCTGGCCAAAGCACTGGAAGGCAGCGACATTTTGATGGCCATGGGCAACAGCGACGTGCCGGTGGGCCAGTACACCCAGCAGATCCTTGCCTACTACGAGCTGGACGAGGAAGCACTGGCAAACGCCGGCAAGATTACCTACGGCTCCAACGTAAAGGAGGTCACCACCCAGATCACCGAGGGCAGCGTGGACTGCGGCGTGGTCTACTGCACCGACGCCTTCAGCGCCGGAATCACCCCGGTGGACTACGCCACCGAAGAGATGTGCGGCCAGGTGATCTACCCCGCCGCCGTGCTGAACGTTTCCCAGCACAGCGAGGAGGCGCAGGCCTTCCTGGACTATCTGCAGACCGATGCGGCCATGCAGGTATTTGAGGAAGTGGGCTTCTCCCCTGTAATATAAAAGGCACCTCCGCACAATTTACGCCCAAGGGCTCAGGTGGCGTATCGCACCAAAATTTCCCGTGCTATTTTCCAAAAATGCTCGCCAAGCCACCAAGGCTTGGCTGTGCTTTTTGGTTCATATCACAAAAAATTTTCCGGCGCGCTCCACCACCTGAAATTATGCGGAGCCGCCTGAAACAAACAAAACGGGGCAAGGCAGGCTGCCTTGCCCCATTTTTCGGATTGGAGTTTTTTCCATGGACTGGTATCCCCTCTGGAACTCGCTGCGCATTGCTGCCATCAGCAGTGTGCTGGTGTTCTTTTCCGGCATCTTTGCCGCCTACTATGTGGCCCGGCTGCCCCGGCTGGGGAAGGGCCTGCTGGACGTGGTGCTCACCCTGCCGCTGGTGCTGCCCCCCACGGTGGTGGGCTATTTTCTGCTGCTGGTGTTCGGGGCCAAACGGCCGCTGGGCATCTTCCTCGCCAATTTCGGCATCAAATTCGTGATGACCTGGTACGGCGGCATCCTCACCGCGGCGGTGGTGGCCTTCCCCCTGATGTACCGCACCGCCCGCGGCGCGTTCGAGAGCTTCGATGAGCGTCTGACGGACGCAGGCCGCACACTGGGGCTTTCCAACACCTATATTTTCTGGCGGGTGCGCATGCCCGCCTGCCGTCAGGGCATTCTGGCGGGCGCGGTGCTGGCCTTTGCCCGGGCTCTGGGCGAATACGGCGCCACCAGCATGCTCATCGGCTACACCCCCGGGCGCACCGCCACCATCTCCACCACCGTATACCAGCTCTGGCGCACCGGCGATGACGCAGCCGCCTTTGCCTGGGTGCTGGTAAATCTGGCCATCAGCGCGGCGGTGCTGCTCACCGTGAACCTGCTGGAGCAAAAGCAAAGGAGGCGCGCCCCATGAGCCTGTTTGTGGACATCGAAAAGGATCTGGGTTCCTTTCATTTAAAGGTATCGCTGGAAACCGACGGCGGCATCACCGGCCTGCTGGGCGCTTCCGGCTGCGGCAAAAGCATGACCCTGCGCTGCATCGCCGGGGTGGAAACGCCGGCCCGGGGCCGCATCGTGCTGGATGGCCGCACCCTCTTTGACTCCGAGCAGCGCATCAACCTGCCGCCCCAGCAGCGGGGGGTGGGGTATCTGTTCCAGAGCTATGCCCTCTTCCCCACCATGACCGTGCGCCAGAACCTGCTGGCCGGGCTGCACCGGGAAAAGGACAAGGCCAGGAAGCAGACTCTTTACCGGCAGGCGGTGGAGTTGCTGGGCCTTGCCGGGCTGGAGCAGCGCCGCCCGGCTGAATTATCCGGCGGGCAGCAGCAGCGGGTGGCGCTGGGGCGGATTCTGGTAAACCGGCCCCAGGTGCTTTTATTAGACGAACCCTTCTCCGCGCTGGACAGCCATTTGCGGGAGCAGCTGCAGCTGGACATGCTGCGGGTGCTGAAGGATTTTTCCGGCGACGTGCTGCTGGTGACCCACAGCCGGGACGAAGCCTACCACATGTGCGGCCGGCTGGCCATTCTGGACGAGGGCCAGCTGCTGCGCTGCGGGGCCACCAAGGAGGTATTTGCCGACCCGGGCAGCCGGGCGGCGGCGCGGCTCACCGGCTGCAAGAACATCGCGGCGGCCCGGCGCACCGGCCCCAATACCGTCTGGGTGGAGGACTGGGGCATCCAGTTCACCACCGCCCGCCCGGTGCCGGAGGATCTGTGCGCCATCGGCATCCGGGCCCACTACTTCCACCCCAAGGCCCCGGCCAACCGGTTCGAGGTGGAATACACCGGCCAGATCGAGGAGCCCTTCGAGTGGATCATCCAGATGCGCACCCCGAACCAGACCCCCGGCACGCCGGACATCTGGTGGCGCATGGCCAAGGACAAGCGCCCGAACCCTCTGCCCGCCCAACTGGGCGTGGCACCGGAAAATATTCTGTTGCTCACCCGCTGAGGATTCAGCGGGCAGCCGCCCGGAAAAATGTTAATTTTTTGTGAACCCTCTTGACAAGTAAAAGCAGCGGTTTTACAATGTTAGCAGTCGAGGCACGAGAGTGCTAAAACAAACAAGAATTCTTACTTTGTTCGGTAATGAAAAGGGGGCTTGCCCAATGAACACCAACAAATTTACACAAAAAACGCTGGAAGCGCTGCAAAGCGCCCAGCAGACCGCCATTGAATATCAGAACCAGACTCTGGAGCCTGAGCACTTGCTCTTTGCGATTGCTAATCAGGAACAGGGCCTGATTCCCCAGCTGCTGCAGAAGATGGGCGTGGAGCCCGGCAACTTTGTTTCCGCCGCTGCCCAGAAGATTTCCCTTCTGCCCCATGTGACCGGCTCCGGCCGTGAGGCGGATAAGATTTACATCTCCGCCGCCACCGACAAGGTGCTGAACGCGGCCGAGAGCACCGCCACCGCCATGAAGGACGAATATGTGAGCGTGGAGCATGTGTTCCTGGCTCTGATCGAGAACCCCAACAGCGCGGTGGCCGAGCTGATGAAGCGTTTCTCCATCGACAAGAACAAATTCCTGAGCGTTTTGTCCGGCGTGCGGGGCAACCAGCGGGTGACCAGTGACCACCCGGAGGATACCTACGACGTACTGAAAAAGTACGGTCAGGAACTGGTTGAGCTGGCCCGTCAGCAGAAGCTGGACCCGGTGATCGGCCGTGACACCGAAATCCGGAACGTGATCCGCATCCTGAGCCGTAAGCGCAAGAACAACCCCTGCCTGATCGGTGAGCCCGGCGTGGGCAAAACCGCCATCGCCGAGGGCCTTGCCCAGCGAATCGTGCGGGGCGACGTGCCCGAGAACCTGAAGGACCGCAAGGTATTCAGTCTGGACATGGGCGCTCTGGTGGCCGGTGCCAAGTACCGGGGCGAATTTGAGGAGCGTTTGAAGAGCGTATTGCAGGAGGTGAAGAAGAGCGAAGGCCAGATCATCCTGTTTATCGACGAGCTGCACACCATTGTGGGCGCGGGCAAAACCGACGGCGCCATGGATGCGGGCAACCTGCTGAAGCCTCTGCTGGCCCGTGGCGAGCTGCACTGCATCGGCGCCACCACGCTGGACGAGTACCGCCAGTATATCGAGAAGGATCCGGCTCTGGAACGCCGGTTCCAGCCGGTGATGGTGGATGAGCCCACCGTGGAGGACACCATCTCCATCCTGCGTGGCCTGAAGGAACGCTACGAGGTGTTCCACGGCGTAAAAATTCAGGACAGTGCCCTGATCGCCGCGGCTACCTTGTCCAACCGTTATATCTCTGACCGGTTCCTGCCGGACAAGGCCATCGACCTGGTGGATGAGGCCTGCGCCATGATCCGCACCGAGATGGATTCCATGCCCGCCGAGCTGGACGATCTGCGCCGCAAGATCATGCAGCACGAGATCGAGGAGGCCGCCCTGAAGAAGGAGACCGACACCCTGAGCGCCCAGCGTCTGGCCGCCCTGCAAAAGGAGCTGGCCGAGATGCGCGAGCAGTTCAAGGCCATGAAGGCCCAGTGGGACAACGAAAAGAGCAGCATCGGCAAGGTGCAGAGCATCCGCGAGCAGATCGAGCAGACCAATGCGGCCATCGAAAAGGCCGAGCGGGAGTACGATCTGAACAAGGCCGCCGAGCTGAAATACGGCAAGCTGCCCGAACTGCAGAAGCAGCTGGCCGAAGAGGAAAAGAAGGCCGAGGCCGCCGGTCAGACGCAGGACAACCTGCTGCGTGACCGGGTGACCGACGAGGAGATCGCCCGCATCGTGGCCCGCTGGACCGGCATCCCGGTGGAGAAGCTGGTGGAAGGCGAGCGGGAGAAACTGCTGGGCCTGGAGGACATCCTGCACAAACGGGTGATCGGCCAGTCCGAAGCGGTGACCAAGGTGAGCGAGGCCATCCTGCGCAGCCGGGCCGGCATCGCGAATCCCAACCGCCCCATCGGCAGCTTCCTCTTCCTGGGCCCCACCGGCGTGGGCAAAACCGAGCTGGCCAAGGCGCTGGCGCAGGCATTGTTTGACGACGAAAAGAACATGGTTCGCATCGACATGACCGAATACATGGAGAAATTCAGCGTCAGCCGTCTGATCGGTGCGCCTCCGGGCTATGTGGGCTATGAGGAGGGCGGCCAGCTCACCGAAGCAGTCCGCCGCCATCCTTACAGCGTGGTGCTGTTCGACGAAGTGGAAAAGGCCCACCCGGATGTGTTCAACATCCTCCTGCAGGTGCTGGACGACGGCCACATCACCGACAGCCAGGGCCGCGTGGTGGACTTCAAGAACACCATCATCATCCTGACCAGCAACCTGGGCAGCCAGTATATTCTGGAGGGCATCGGCGAGGACGGCCAGATCAGCGAGGACGCCCGCAAAGCAGTGGACGGCCTGCTGAAGAGCCAGTTCCGCCCGGAGTTCCTGAACCGGCTGGACGAAATCGTTTTCTACAAGCCTCTGACCAAGGCCGAGATCGGCGGCATCGTGGAGCTGCAGCTGGACGACCTGCGCAAACGGCTGGCCGACAAGCAGCTGAATCTGGCGGTGACCGACGCGGCGAAGGACTTCATCATCGAGGAAGGCTACGACCCCATCTATGGCGCCCGGCCGCTGAAGCGGTTCATCCAGAGCCGTGTGGAAACCCTGATCGCCAAAGAGATCATCGGCGGCGTGCACAACACCGGCGATACCCTGACCGTGGACGTGGAGAACGGCGCGCTCATTCTGCGCTGATTCGCCCCTTTCCCGAATCGCAACAGAATGCAAAAAAATCCCCGTGGTCTTAGCCGGTGTGGCATAAGAAAACAACGGTTCTGCCGTAGGGTTTTGGCGCACAAAATGTTCAAAGGGGCGGGCAAGCCATCAAGGCTTGCGCCGCCCCTTTTCGCACTTTCTGCATCCAAAATCCTGGGGCAGAACTGCACAGCACCGGAAAAGAGCTGATTTTGATGGGAGTGCAAGGAAAAGACCCGCAGGCACCCTTGGTGGTTGTCAAGGGGCTTTGACGCTGCAATCCCGCAAAAACAGCTCTTTTCCGGCGTCGTTTTCTTATGTCACCCCGGCATTTTTGCCACGGGGATTTTTTGCATTTATCGCATGATTTTTTTGAACACCAGAAAAGAGTAAACGAAGATCCACGCCGTGCCGCCCAGCACCACCACCAGCAGCGCACCAAGGGCGAGCCCCTCCCCCAGCGCCTTTGCAAACAGGCCCAGGAACAGCAGGGCCACGCCCATCACCACAAAGGTGATACCGCCCATGCGCTGGGTCCGGTTCCAGTTGTGCTTGTCCGCCAGCGCCCAGGGGGTGCGGCAGCCGAAGGTGTAGTTCTGCTTGATGCGGGGCATGTAGTTGCCCAGCAGGATGAACAGGATGCCGATGCCGCCGCTCACCAGCACGCCCACAAGGCTGCTGCCGTCCGGCAGCACGTTGTAAACGGTGAGCTCGCTCAGCCAGCTGATGCCGCACATGAACAGCACAATGCCCGCCAGAAAACCCCGATAGATGCCGCCGAACTTTTGAAAGTTCTCGCTGCGGGGGTCGATCTTCGGCACCACCGCGATCAAAAGCAGAATCGCCGCTGGAATCAGCGCGGTAACCAGCACCATGTATTTCGGGCCCCAGCCATCCACCTGGCCGTCAAAGCCCCAGTGCATGGGCACGGTATCCGGCAAAGAGGGATAAAAGCACAGGTGGGCAACGAAGTTCACAAGGCACACCGCCCCCAGCGCAATCAGAAGTTTTTTATTGTTCATCGTTTTCGCCTCCCCTGGCAAAACCCATATCGTAAAACCATTTCATCAATTCCTGAAACACCGTCAGGTTCAGGCAGTACACGATGTTCTGCCCCCGCCGCTCGTCGGTGACCAGGCCCGCCGCCTTCAAAATGCTCAGATGGTGGCTGATCGAAGGCTTCGCCATCTGAAACTGGGCGGCAATGTCGCCCGCGGTCATCTCGCCGCCGCTGAGCAGCTCCAGAATGTGCCGCCGGGTCGGGTCCGCCAGCGCCTTGAACGCATCGCCCATGCTCACAGGCCTCCTTTCGCCCTTGTTCGGGCCGCTTGCTTTTGTTTTTTGATATTTATATAACTTTCTAAATATCTTTACAGCTTCAGTATAGCACAGGGCCGGGGTACTGTCAAGGGCAGAAACAGGGACGCGGCATATTCCGCCGCGTCCCTGTTCGCTTTGCGCCATCATGCGGCCATCACATCGCAGCTGACCACCCGCCAGCTGCTGTCTTTGTTTTCGATATTGTTCATCCGGTAGAAGTAGCCGTATTCCGGCACCAGACCCTGGGCGTCGCGGTACTGCCACAGCACCACCACATAGTCCCTTCCCTGTCGATAGACCTGAGTAAACCGACTTGCGGGCTCTGGTCCCTCCAAAAGGCCGCCCATTGCTTTCAGCTGCCAGCCTCCCTGCTCCTCATGGCACATTTCGTCCAGCACCTCCGGCGTGGGCTGGTAGTCCGAAATGCCCAGATAGCGCTCGGCTGCATCTGCCAGCTGTTCCAGCGTGGCCGGCTGGCCTTCGGCCAGTTCCCTCTCCTGCTCCATACGCACAAACAGGTAGGCCAGCTGCGCACCGGCGCCAATCTCCTCCGTGCCGGCAAAATCGTCTCTGCTCAGCCAGCCCCGCACCAGCTTTATTTCATCCTGCAGCTCTTCCAGCTGTGCCGCATCCAGCCCCGGCGCGCCATGCCGGTCAAGGTCGCTCTCCGGCTGCATTTTCCAGATGCAGCCCTCGTCATAAAAGCTGTCCATTCCATCGTGGAAGGTAAGCCAGTAGATATGCTGCCCCTCCGGCAGCGGGGTATTCCCCCGTTTTTCCACATCCAGATCCACGAACACCCGGTAGCTCCCGTCCTGCTCGGTCAGCCCCACCGCACCGCTGTTCAGCTCCAACCCGGAAATGTCCGAAAGAGCGTAAAAGCCCGCATCGTACATCGGCTCCCCGCTCAGGGCAAGCACCGGTTCACCGCCTGCTGGTCGCCGTGCTTGAGCGCGTCCACCAATGCGAAGGCGTTCCGGTAACCCTGTGCAGTCACCGGATCGGTCTCTGCGATGCGGGCGGCCGTGGCTTCCATATCCTCTGGCGGCTCTTCGTTTTCCCCTGCGGATGTGCCGGGAGACAACTCACTTGCCGCCGGTTCGGAAGTTACGCTGGAGGCCGCAGCGGAAACCGGCTCCGAGGCGCTTTCCCCGCCGGGAACCTGCACCCGCAGCCCGCAGCAGCACAGCAATGCAAGCAGGGCCATCAGACCGAACACCGCCGCCCCCTTTTTGCCCCTCACCGGCCGCATCACCCGGGCAAAGCGGCGCATGATCTGCTCCTTTTCCAGCGCAAACCGGGTGGACAGCACCGGTGCGGGCTGCCCGGCAGCGCCGATGGCATGGAGCAGCGCCTGGCAGTAGGCCTGCCGCCACTGGGGCGGGCGGTTTGTCACCACCGTTTCGTCGCAGGCCAGCTCGATCTCCCGCTGGGCCTGCCCGGCCATCCAGTGCACCAGCGGGTTGAACCAGTGCACCGCCCGCGCCAGCAGGATCAGCAGCTTGCGCTGGATGTCCCGTCGGCGGCAGTGGGCCATTTCATGGGCGCAGATCATCGCCAGCTCCTCCCGGGGCGGCAGGTTTTTCGGCAAAAGCAGGGTGGGCGAAACCATCCCCGCCACCATGGGGCTGGCCACCAGCGGGCTCTGCCGCACCCTCGGCTGGCTGGAAAGACCCGCCTCAATGGCGGCGGCGCGAACCATCGGCTCCACCCAGGCGGGGGCAGGCCGCTCCCAGCGCTTCACCGCATGCCGCCAGCGAAGGTACGCCGCTGTTTGAACCGCCAGCATTCCCGTCGCACCCAGCAGCCATACCACGGCAGCAGCAGTCAGTGGGCTGGGCAGCGTCAGCCCTGCGTGTACCTGCCCCTCCCCGGCCAGGCCGACTGTTTCATCGGACATCGTAGTTTCCGGGCCGGTCTGCCTCTGTGACCGCGGCGGCGCCGCCATGGGCCGGACAGCCGCTTCGGGCACCTCCAGCACCACGCCGGGGCGGCTGTCCACCGCTGTGCCTGCCGGAAGAAGCCCCGCCAGCGGCAGGATCAGCAATGCCGCCAGCAGCAGGGTCCAGACCCGGCAGCGCCAGCGGGCGCAGACCCGCTTTTCCAGCCGCTTTTGCACAAGAGCCCACACCAGCCCCGCCGCACTGCCGCCGACGCTCACCGCTGCCACCGATAAAAACAGGGCGTTCATCTCACTCTTCCTCCTGTTTCAGCTCTTCCAGATAATCTGCCAGCTCCTGCACCTCCTGCCGGCTCAGCGCATGGCACTGATGCAGCGCGGCGATCAGATTCTTTGCGCTGCCGCCAAACATGCGCCCCAGCGCGCTCTGGCTCTCCACCTGAATATACTCCTCCCGGCTCACCAGCGGCCGGATCCGATAGGCCCGGCCCTGCTTTTCCCGCTCCAGAAAGCCCTTCTGCTCCAGCCGGGTGAGCATGGCCAGAATGGTGGTGGGCGCCCACTGCTTTTTGCTGCCCAGCAGCTGCTCCAGCTGGGTGCGGGTCACCGGCTCCCGGGCCGCCCAGACCGCCTTCATGACCTCCAGCTCAGCGTCCGGCAGGCGTTTGATTTTATTGTCCATCCGGTTCACCTCTATTTTCTACACTTGTAGTATCTAATTATATTCTACGGTTGTAGAATATATTCTGTCAAGCCCCAGGCAAACAAAAAAGAGGCCCCGGGGGCCTCTTTTTCTCAAATGCTCATTCCACGGTGATGCGGCAGGGCAGCACGCTGCCCTCGTCGGTTTTCCAGTAGAACCAGTCGCCGTCAAAGCGCAGTTCGCTTTCGGTGTGCAGCGGGTCCGGCTGGGTGCTGGTCAGCTGAATCAGCTGCCGGCCGTCCTGATCGGTGATGGTCAGGGTGCTTTTTCCCTTCTCGTCGGTTTGCAGCGTCAGCCGGGCCAGCGCCGGGGTGGTCAGCTCGGTGCCCTGGGCGTTGTAGCGGCGGATCTTCTCCCCCACCAGCACATAAACGCCCTCGCCTTCCGGGTCCGTCCACCAGACTTCCGCCCCTTCCGGCGGCTGCACCGGCTGGGCGGTGGGCAGCGGCGGGGCGATCGTTTCCTGATAGGCCCACATGGCGGCAAGATTGTCGAACTGGGATTCCAGTTTGGTGTTGCCGTCCAGATCGGAAAAGCCCCACAGCCCGCCCTCGTACCAGGGGACCATGTCCGCCCCGGACAGATAGGCATAGTTTTCCGCCAGCCAGTCCATTCGCTGCCACAGGCCGGTGTCATCCGCCGGGCCTTCATAACCGCCCTTCCGGCCCTGCTGCAAAACCGTGTCTGCATCGGCGGCATACAGGGGCTTGTACTCGCCCCCCGCCGCCCGGTAGCCCGCCTGGCCCTGACTGTATACAAAGGCCCAGTCGCCGGTGAACGCGCCGAAATATTCGTACCCATCATACAGACCGGGATGCTGGGTGACCACCGCGGTGCCCTCCGCCGGCTTCAGGGCGCGCAGCTGTGTCGTGCTTTGGGAAGCAGCCTGCTTTCCGGCACAACCGCACCCCAGAAGCAGCAGCGCCGCCGCCAGAAGCAAAGCGCATCGTTTCATGCCCATGGGCGTTTCTCTCCTTTCAGCTGTTGCGGCGGTACAGCACATAACTTGCGTAGTCCGTAAACTGCTGTTCGCCGCTCACCGCGGTGTACTGCTCGTCCAGCAGCTGCTGGACCGTATCCTCCACCGGGCCGGATACCACCAGCCATTTGGATGGCTCCTTCGTCAGGAACTCATTGATCTCGCTGCGCATGGAAGGATCCTCCGCGGCCTGCCAGTCCTGATGAATGAAATACCGCTGGCAGGGCTGGATGTCCGCCGCCAGATACCACTGGGCGTCCACATTGTAGCCCAGCACCGAATCCCGCTCTTCCTCCGGAATCACCGCCGCAGCCGCCCGGGCCGCATTGTTGTAGGGTTGCGTCTCATAGGGGTATTTGGCCATGAAGCTGTCCGTGCTCCAGCCGGGCAGACGGATCAGCAGGCTCACCGCCCACAGCGCACACAGCGCCGGGGCCGCAAGGGCCAGCTTTTTGCCCCTGCCCGTGCGCACAAGCTCCGCCGCCAGCACAAAGGCCAGCGGGATCAGCGGGGTTACAATCATGAAATAATGTACATAGGGCCGGTTGGTGAACAGCACATACATGCTCAGCGCCCCGCTCAGCAGCCCGCCCCAGGCCAGCAGATCGTTTTTGCGCCGCACAAGGGCCGCAATGCAGAGCACCGCCAGCAGAAACAGGGGCGCGCCGAAATCCGTGAGCACCCGGCTCAGGGTACTCGCCGCCCACTGGCTGTTTGCATAATACTCCCGGATGGAAAACTCCGTGGCATAAAAAATATTGTACCCGATGGTACCGTAGAGCATGTCCGCCAGCGAACCCTTGCAGGCAAAATACACCGCAAAGGGCCCGGTGAGCAGCGCAAAGCCGCCCAGAAAGCCGCCCATGTTGGCCAGAAGGTTTTTCCACTGGCGGCCTGCCAGCAGCGCCAGAGCGATCACCAGCACATAGCTGCACACCGCCACCGCACTGGTGACCCGCAGCATCAGAATGGCCGCGAAGGACGCGCCGTACACCGCCGCCCACTGCCAGGGATGGGGCGCGGCGGGATCCTTTTTGCGGGCAAGGCACCAGCGCGCCGCCAGATACAGGCTCACCGCCAGAAAGGGCAGGCTGTATTCCTCGGTCATGTTGCCCTCGTCGAAGGTGCGGGCCAGATACACCAGCGCCAGCGCCGCGGCCCCCGCCGCCCAGGGGCGGGAAAGCCCGGTGCGCCCCAACCGGTACAGCCCCCATACGGTCACGGCAAGGCTCACCGTCTGCACCACAAGGATGCCCGCCCGGCCGTGGAGCCAGTAGCCCACCGCATCCACAAAAAAGATCAGCGGGCCCTTGTGGTCGAACAGCCGGGCATAGGGGGTGACTCCTTCGGCCCAGTACTTGCCGATGGTCTGAAAGATAGCGGAGTCAAACCCGCAGTAGCCGGGATACAAAAAGCTGGTGGAGTAGGAAAACCGCAGCACAAACGCGGCCGCCAGCGCCAGAACCGCCAGTGCGGCGGCGGCCAGCCGGGCGATGCGGGGAATGTTCCTGTTCAAAAAGCGCCCTCCTTTGCGGCGTGTTTTCTGTGCGGGCGGCATCGGCCGCCCACATGCAAAAATCCTTTATCAGGGTAACACAAACCCCCTCAAAAGTAAACCGAAACCACCGGCGGAGTAATTGTGCATAAATTCAGCGCCCATGTTCTGGAAGAATCGTCGAAATTCCAACTGTAAAGCGAAAATTGTTTGCGCTATAATGTTTCTGGTTTTACAAGGCGGCCGCCGGCCGCCCATAGAGGAGGAATCGTTTTGAGCCGAAAAATCACCATTGCGGGGCACGAGTTCTCGCTGCTGGCCATGACCTGGCCGGTCTTTATCGAGCTGCTGCTGCAGATGCTGGTGGGCAACATCGACCAGATCATGCTCAGCCGCTACAACGCCACCGCCGTTGCCGCGGTGGGCAACGCAAACCAGATCATGACCACCCTGATCCTCACCTTCAACGTGATCAGTCTGGCAGCCACCATCATGCTCAGCCAGTATCTGGGCGCACGGGAATACGACAAGGTGGAACAGATCTACACCCTGGCCGTCTGTTTGAATCTGGTCGTAAGTCTTGTGATCACCACCGGCCTGCTTCTGGGTGCGGACGGGCTGTTCAGCCTGATGCAGGTGCCCATGGAGGCCCGGCCGGAGGCCAAAAGCTATCTGCTCATCACCGCCCTCAGCCTGCCCTGTCAGGCACTGATGCTCACCTTCAGCGCCTTTCTGCGGGCGCACGCCAAGATGCTGGTCATCATGCTGAGCACCGGCGTCATCAACCTGATCAACATTGTGGGCAACACCGCCTTCATCTACGGCCTCGGCCCCATGCCTCAGCTGGGCGCGGCGGGCGCGGCCATCTCCACCAGCATCTGCCGCACGGTGGGCATGCTGATGATGATCTTTGCTTTCTTCCACACGGTGCAGAACGCCCGGGTGAGCCTGAAGGTGCTGCGCCCCTTCCCCACCGGACTGCTCAAGCGGTTTCTGGGCATCGGCCTGCCGGCCGGCGGCGAGGGCCTTTCCTACAATCTTTCCCAGTCCACCAGTCTGGTGTTCGTGAACCTGATGGGCACCTTCGCGGTAACCACCCGCATGTACTGCGTGATGTTCGCTCAGGTGTGCTACATGCTCATCAGTGCGGTGAGCCAGGCGGTGGCCATTGTGGTGGGCTACTGCGTGGGCGCGAAGGATTTCGACCAGGCCGACCGCCAGAACTGGAAGGTGCTGAAAACCTTCACCCCCATCACCCTGATCATCGCGGCGGTGCTGGCCGTCTTTTCTCAGCCGCTGCTGAGCCTGTTCAGCAGCGACCCTCAGGTGATTGCACTGGGCCAGAAGGTGATGATCGTGGAGGTCATTCTGGAGCTGGGCCGCTGCTTCAACATTGTGATGGTGCGCAACCTGCAGGCGGTGGGCGACGTGCGCTTCCCGGTGCTGGTGGGCATCGCCAGCCAGTGGATCGTGGGCGTGGGTGTGGCCTGGCTGCTGGGCATCCATTTCGGGCTGGGCCTCGTGGGCGTCTGGATGGCCTTCGCGCTGGACGAAAACCTGCGGGCGGTAATCTTTGTCATCCGCTGGAAGCGGGGCGGCTGGCGGCACATCAAAACCGTGTGATTCTTTTCAAACAGCAAAAGGGAGCATCCCGGCCGGGGCGCTCCCTTTTGCTGTTTTTCTCAGCCCTCGCCGCTTTCCTCCTTCGGCGGGGTGTAGGGTTCGGTGGTGAAAAAGCCCAGCTTGCTTTCGATCTCTTCCCGGCTGTGGCTGTCGAACTCCTCCTTCAGCCAGGCGATGGCCTGAGCCACGCCTTCCTCGCCAAAGGCAAAGCGCCGCTCCTTCACATCCTTTGTCTTTTCCATGCACCAGACACCCATCCAGCACCAGGCGGCCAGCTCATCGCCGTCACGCAGGACCTTGTAATTGAACTGCCCCGCGTTGCCGGATACCGGATTCTTGTTTTTGTACCACTGCATGGGGTAGTTGGGATAGTTGAAATGGATCATGCCGCCTTCTCCTTTTTTGCGCCCGGCACGCGGGTGTTTTCTTTATTATACGGTCTTTGTGCCAAAAAAGCCATCCAAAGGCCCCGCTTGCATCCCTGACTGAATTATATTACAATAAGAAGCAAAACAGTGACGTCCGTCACCCGTGCGCTGTGCGCGGAATCCATCCGAAGGGGGCGCATCGCCGTGAAGATCGGCTGCATGATCCTGGCCAGCGGCCAGGGCAGACGTTTTGGTTCCAACAAGCTGCTGGCTGATCTGTGCGGCCAGACCCTGCTGACCCACACGCTGAAGCACCTGCCTGCCGGCGTATTCTTTAAAACGCTGGTGGTAACCCGCTGGCCTCAGGTGGCAAGGCTGTGCGCCGATCAGGGCGTTGCCTGCCTGCTGCATGACCGGGAGGACCGCAGCGACGTGATTCGTCTGGGCATCCGTTACATGGAAGGCATGGACGGATGCCTGATCTGCCAGGGCGACCAGCCCCTGTGCCGGCCGGAAAGCCTTACCCGGCTGAAGGAAGCCTTCCGCCGCCAGCCCCGGTGCATTCACCGGCTTGCCTGGCAGGGGGTGGGCGCAAGCCCGGTGCTGTTCGGCGCGGAGCATTTTGCCGCGCTGGCCAGTCTGCCGCCCAGAACCGGCGGCAGCGCCGTTCTGAAGGCGGCGCCGCAGCTTGTGTGCCTCACCGAGGCAGAGGATCCCCTGGAACTGTGGGACGCCGATACCCCCGAAGCCCTGGAGCGCATTGCCCGGGCCCTGCAAAGCCAATCGTTACCCTGAGCCCCAAAGGAGTGTCCCTGCCATGCTGTTTGCCATCTGCGACACGCAGCCTGCCGATGCGGAATCCATTTCCGCCCTGCTTCATGAATATCTGGAGCGGTATGATCTTCCCTGCCGGGTGGAGCGTTTCTCCCGCCCGGAACAGTTGCTGGCATTCTGCCGCACCTGCGCATGTACCGCCGTATTTCTGCAGGTACACTCCGCCGGATGCCCCAATCTGGAAATTGCCGCCCAGCTGCGGGCGCTGAGCCCGGAAACCCCGGTGATTCTGACCTCCGACACACTGGACTGCGCGCCGGACGGCTACCGGGTGCGGGCCTTCGCCTATCTGCTCAAGCCCCAGCTGCCCCAGAGCTTCACCGCCTGCATGGACAGCCTGTGGAATGCGTTGTTCTCCCCCACCAACACCCTGTGCCTGCGGGCGGATCGGGAGGATGTGTTTCTGCCGCTGGAGCAGATTCTCTATTTCGAGGCTTCCGGCCATTCGGTCACCGCCTTCTTCTCCTCTTCTGCACTCTGGACCACCCGAAAATTCCGGGTGTCGATTCAGGAGATTGCAAATCAGCTGGAGGGGCGCGGCTTTCTGCGGGTGCAGCGCAGCTTCGTGGTAAATCTGCGGTATGTGGAGCGGTTTTCCAACTACACCGTTCTGCTGAAAACCGGCCAGACCATTCCGGTAAGCGTGAAGCAGTTCTCCCAGCTGCGGCGGGAGTTTCTTATCTGGCAGAACAGCTGAAACCGGCTCACCCGGCCACCGGCGAAAACCCTTATTTTGTGTCGCATCGCCTTGATTCTGTGCATATTTTGTTCTTTATTGCCTTAAGTATGTTATAATAATAGTACGCAGTTCCGGTTTGGGTGGAACTGCGGGGAATTGCACGATCTCTTCGGAGTCGGTCAAGGGAACACAGGCCGCCGCGCACCTTACGGTACGCGGCGGCCTGTGTTTTTCCGTCTTTTTCGGTATTCTGCGTCCTGTACAAAACGCCTCACTGCATCCGGCTGCCGTAGCGGCGCAGAATCGCCTCCAGCACGCCGCCGGCCACCGCCCGGGCCTTGTCCGAGATGGTGGTGTAGTCCGCCTCCCGGCCCCGGGGATCCACGTCGCCGCACTTGAAGCCCGGCGTCACCTGGATGCCCTCGTGCAGCATGCCCCGGATCATGCCGGGAATCTGCACCTTCAGCTCCACGCCATCCACCCGGGCCACCGTCTGACCGGCCTGGACCAGATCACCGATGGCGCACAGCGGCTCGAACCGGCCGCTGACGGTGCTGCGGATGATCCGCTCGCCGGTGTAGCCCATGATGTTGCCGGGCAGGCCGGAGTTTGGGGCGGCAGGGCCCTCTTCGATCACCCGGCCCAGCCGGTGGCCCCGCTTTGTTTCCACCACATAGTGGCAGTCCTGCCCGGCGCAGAAGCCGGGCCCCACCCCGATCACCAGCGGCGCGTCAGTGATGACAGTACCCAGATTTTTCTTGGCCAGCACCGCGTCCACCACGGCGGCAGGCTGCAGGGCTTTGATACACTTCCCCTCCGGATCCGGGATTACTGCCACGCAGCGCTCTGCCAGCGCCGCCCGGGCGGATTCCAGATCCGGGCAGGCCACCGCGATCACACCTTCCACAGTGTATCTTCCTTCCTCCAGCGCGGTGGAGAAGGCCACCGTGCGGCGGATGCAGGTGGGCCGGGGCAGGTCGGTCATGGCCACATCAAAGCCACACTGCCACAGCCGCCAGCCGATGCCGGTGGCAATGTCGCCGGCGCCTCGAATCACGATCAGCATACTCATTCCTCTTTCCATTCTCTTTTTTGCAGTGCGGCGCTCACCACAGGGGCGCCGCTTGTTTCTTTCACGGCCTGTACCACCCGGCAAAGCTGCGCCGGATCGCAGGCATCGCTCTGGTTCAGCAGGATCACAAACCGCCGCCCTTCGGTGGCTTTGGCAAGGCCCCAGGGCTCGGCAGCCAGCCGGGCCAGCAGCTCCGGCGTTACCGGGTTTTCCGGTTCCACCCCCAGCCGCCGGGCGGCCAGCCCGGCCCGGAAGCACACCGCTTCCAGCGGGTGGTTCAGGCTTTTCAGCCCCAGCACGCCCACCACCAGCTCCGTTTTGACGGGCAGGGCGGGCTCCCGGTCTCCCGGTGTTTTGCAGGGCAGGCGGCGGGAACCGTCCGCCTCGACCAGTACATACTCTGCCAGCTCCAGCAGCCCCTTCACCTGTGCATCGCTCACTCCGGTCCGCTTGCCCCGCTCGTCCAGCGGCCCGGCAGCCACCGCCAGCCCGGTGCGCTCCAGCGCCGCGGCAATGCCTGCTGTATCCTCCGGCGAAAACACCGGGCCATACCGCCCGGCATCCGGCGGAAATATATGGGTGGTGGTGGTCACGATCACCCGCCTGCCCGCTTCGGCCAGCTCTTCGGCCAGCGTCAGCATGGCAGTGGTCTTGCCCCCCGCGCCCACCAGCGCGGTTACGCCGGGGCGCACATCCAGAAGCTGTGTCAGTGTTCTGCTCATGGTCTGCTCCTTTCCCCGATTCCGTTCATCCGTTGTGTAACTTTCAGTATAACGAAATCCGCCCTCCGGTGCAAGAGGGCAGCCGCCGGGTTTCGCTTGTAACCGGCTGCAAACCGCCGTATAATAAAAGGGCAAAATCCGCCCGTAAAGGAGGCCCCGCCATGGAGGACCGCGATCTTATTTTTGAAACCGTATCCCTCGCGGGCGAGATCCTGCTGGCCTCCGGGGCCGAAATCTCCCGGGTGAGCGATACCATGGAACGCATCGCCCGGGCTTACGGCAACCCCGGGCTGGATACCTTTATTTTAAGCAACGGCGTGCTGCTTTCCACCGGGGGCGGGCCCCGCCGCTATCAGGCCCGGGTGCGGCACATTCCGCTGGGCGGCGGCCGGCTGGACCGGATCGACGCGGTGAACCAGCTTTCCCGGGAAATTGAGCTGGGGCTGCACACCCCCGCCGAAGCCCACGAGCGGCTGGAAGCCATCCGAGCCATGCCCTCCAAGCCCCGCTGGCAGCAGGTGCTGGCCTCCGGCGTGGGCAGCGCCTCCTTCGGCTACCTGTTCGGCGGCACCGGCTGGGATGCCGCCGCGGCCTTTTTGTGCGGGCTGGTGCTGTATCTTTACTTTCTGTATCTGGTACGGGGGCGGCTTTCCAAAATTGCCATGAACATCAGCGGCGGGGCGCTGGTCACCCTGTGCGCGCTGATTCTGACTCATTTCGGCATCGGCACCAATCTGGAAATGGTCACCGCCGGCGCGGTGGTGCCGCTTCTGCCCGGCGTGGCCTTCACCAACGGCATCCGGGACATTGCCGACGAGGACTATATCTCCGGCAGCGTTCGCCTGCTGGACGCCATTCTGGTGGTGGCCTGCCTCGCCCTGGGTGTGGGCGCGGTGATGGCCGCCTACACTGCGTGGGGGGTGTGAGCATGCAGCGTTTTCTCTGTGAGGTACTGGCCGCAGGCATCGGCACGGTGGCCTTTGCCCTGATCTTCCATGTGCCCACCCGGTATTATCTGCGCTGCGGCATCACCGGCGCGGCAGGCTGGCTGGTCTATCTGCTCTTCAAGCCCCTCTGGGGGGTGCTGCCCGCCATCTTTCTGGCCACCTTTGCGGTGCTGTGCATCTCCCGGTTTTCGGCGGTGCAGCTGCGCTGCCCGGCCACCATTTTCCTGATTGCGGGCATCTTCCCGCTGGTGCCCGGTCTGGGCATCTACCAGACCGCCTACGCCATGGTGAATAACGCCACCGCCGAGGCGGGGCAGATCGGCTTTGCCACCCTGAAAACCGCCATCGCCATGGTGCTGGCCATCCTGCTGGGGCTGGAGCTTCCGGGCAGCTGGTTCCGCCGTCTGGCCAGCCACTGGTCAAAATGACTCCTTGTTGAGGTACCGCCTATGATCGACCTTGCCCACCTGGAAAAATACCGGGAGAACAACCGCCTGGAGGCAAAACGCGCCCAGGGCGGGCTGCCCCGCAGCATCTGGGAAACCTACTCCGCCTTCGCCAACTCCTTCGGCGGGCTGATTCTGCTGGGCGTGATCGAAACCGAAAACAAAACCCTCGCTTCGGTTCCTCTGCGGGACCCGGAAGAACTGGTACGCCAGTTCTGGCAGATTGTCAACGACCCGGCCCGGGTGAGCGCCAACATTCTGCGCTCCACCGACGTGTGGGTGGACGAGAGCGGCGGCAACCGGATTGTGATCATCCATGTGCCCCGTGCCGACCGCCACAACCGGCCGGTGTATCTGGGCACGGATCCCTTCTCCGGCGCTTACCGGCGGGGCGGGGAGGGAGATTACCACTGCTCCGCCGAGGAGGTGCGGGCCATGATGCGGGATCAGGCAGACCTGCCCCGGGATCTGGCCCCGCTGGAGGGGCTGGATCAGAACGCCCTCTGCCCCGCCGCGGTGACCCGTTACCGGGCCCGGCTGCTGCGCTGCCGCCCCGGCCATGTGTGGGGCGAGCTGAGCGACGCGGGCCTTTTGCTGCGTCTGGGCGCACTGACCCGGACGCAAAACGGGGCGCTCTACCCCACCGCCGCCGGGCTTCTGCTGCTGGGCGAAGCGTGGGCCATCCGTTCGGTGTAGCCCCATTTCCGCCTTTCCTACCGGGAGCAGCTGCAGCCCGGCCTTGCCTGCCGCCTGCGGTCGGACGGCACCGGCTGGAACGGCGCACTGTTTGACTTTTACTTTGCGGCGGCCCACCGCATCTGCGCCGATCCCCGCCTGCCCGGCCCGGCAGATCATCCGGTGCAGCTGGCGGTGCGGGAGGCGCTGGCCAACGCCCTGATTCACGCGGATTATCAGGATCCCCGGGGCCTGACCATTGAAAAGCGGAGCCACCAGCTCTACATCACCAACCCGGGCTGCTTCCGGGTGGAGCCGTCCAGCGCACTGGCTGGCGGCATCAGCGATGCCCGTAACCCGGGCCTGAGCGAGCTGTTCCGGCTGGTGGGTGTGGGGCAGCGGGCGGGCAGCGGCCTGCCCCAGATTCAGGCGGTGTGGCGGCTGCAGGGCTGGGAGGAACCCTCCATCCGGGAAGATATGCGCCCCGGTGCCACCTGCCTGCGCCTGACCTTTGCGCCCCGGCCCGCCCTGCCTCCCCGGCCTGCCGCCAGCGGCAGCCAGGCATTGCTGGAATACCTGACCGATCAGGTGAGCGCCAGCCCGGCCCAGCTGGCGGGAGCGCTGCGTCTGAGCTCCCGTCAGGTCTGCCGGATGCTGGCCCGGCTGGCGGCCATCGGCGCGGTGGAACCTGCCGGAGCGGGCAGTTGGCGGCTGAAACAATAAAACGCAAAAACAGAAAACACCGGCGGGCGGTATCCTATGGATACCGCCCGCCGCAGCCTGTCGAAAAAGGCC